>CAJPNZ010000012.1 GCA_905372155.1 Propionibacteriaceae bacterium | reverse complement strand
GATCAGTCCTCCGGGAGGGTGACGGCTGGGTCGTCGTCTCGGATGGGGGAGGGACGCCGGGTCGCGCTGGCCAGGGCGCTCGCCGACGAATCCAACCGGGTCGTGGTCCTGGACGAACCGACCGCCGGGATGGACGCGAACCTCAGGGACCGGGTGTGGCGCATCATCGAGTCGCGTGCCGAACGGTGCGTCGTCGTGGTCGCCACCCATGACCCGCAGGCCCCCATCCGAGACGACGACCCAGCCGTCACCCTCCCGGAGGACTGATCCCTGGTTTCCACCGGAACCGGGCAGACTTGGTGGGGTGACGAGGAAGAAGACCGCGAAACCCCGGCCCCCGGTTGCGCTGTGGCATCCGCTGCTCGCCCTGGCGGCGCGGGTGGTTCCGCTGCTGGTGTTCGGTTTCTGGCTGCTGTCGGCCGGGCACAATCCCTACTGGTACGACGAGGGACGGGCAATCGCCGGTGTGCTCAACCTGGCGTTGCTGTGGTGGCTGCTCAGGCGGGAACGGACGGGTTTCCGGAGGTTCATGGGGCCGTTCACCGCCAGCGACCTCAAATGGTCGCTGGCGGTCGGGGCGGGCATGGTCTGCGTCGCGCTGCTGGCCTACGCCTTCGCGGAGAGCTGGCTCCGCGTGGAGGGGAAACCCACCCCCACACTGGAGACCCCGCTGTGGTTGCTGGTCGGGCAGATCCTGCTGGCACCTGCCTGGGTGGCTTTCGTGGACGGCCTGCTGTTCTTCGGCTACGCGCTGCCGCGGCTGCGCGAACGACTCGGGGCGGTGTGGGCCGCCGTGATCGTCATCCTGGGGTTCACGCTGCTGCAGGTCGGTTTCGCGCCCCTTTCCCCGACCCGGGTGGCCGCCGAGGCCGTCCGGGGGGTGTTGCTGGCGATCCCTCCTGTGCTGGTGGCGCTCAGGACACGGAACGTGTGGCCGGGTTTCCTCGGCTACCTGCTCATGATCCTGCTGAACGACTGGCCGAGCGTCCTGTACACCCTGATTCTGCTGCTCAGCTGGTCGGGGCTGTGGATCGGCCTGTTCGTCGGTTTCATCGTCATGATCTTCTGGCTCGGCATGAGCCGCCGGAGTTGACCCCGTCGCCGGCGCAACGTTGTGGAGGGGCCGCCGAAGCGACCCCTCCATCTTGTTCACGATCTGCCGTGCGACCTGTCACGCGTCGCTTTCCGGGCGGATCTGGTCGCCCTCGTCCGGGTTGACCGGGCGGATCACCAGCACGTCGCAGTGGGCTCGCCTGACGACGACGCTGGCGACGTCACCGAGCAGGCGGCCGGCGATCGAGCGGTCGCGGATGGCGCCGATCACGATGAGATCCCCGAGGTGCTGTTTCGAGCTGCTGAGCAGCGCCTCGGCGGGATCCGCTTCCACCAGCAGGGTGGCCTTCACGCGCGCCCCGGCGGCGACGGCGATGTCCTTGGCGTGTGTGACGGCCAGCGTGGCCGCTTCCTTGCCCGGAACCTGCCCGATGCGGCTCGGTGCGGTCTCGGTCAGCGGCACCTTCGCGTCGGCCCTTCGGGAACCGCCGCCGTAGGCGCACACGATGACCAGGTCGGCGTCCTCCTTGGTCGCGATCCACGCGGCCCGGGTGACGGTCGGCACGGCGAGTTCGGAACCATCGGTTCCGACGACGACCGTGGTGTAGTCCTTGAGCATTTCCCCTCCAATCGTGGGAGATCAGTTTTCGGCGGGCACGGGTTCGGACAGATCGTCGACGTCCTTGACGATCGGCGGCTCCTTGATCCAGAGCATCGCGATGGCCGCCAGGGCCAGGAGGACGGCGGCGAAGGTGATCGCGTTACCGGGGTGGTCACCGATCAGCTTGTAGACGGTGCCGAAGGTGACGGTCTGGATGAGCATCGGGATGACGATCATCATGTTGATGATGCCCATGTAGACGCCGTAGCGGGTGGACGGGATCATGCGGACGGCCATGATGTAGGGCACACCCAAGATGGAGGCCCATGCGATCCCCAGGCCGATGATCGGCACGAACAGCAGGTACTTGTCGGTGATGTGCGGGAAGAAGGCCAGGCCGACCGCCGCCAGCAGCAGGCAGGTGGTGTGGACGAACTTCGCGCCGTGCCGTTTGGCCAGGACCACCAGAGCGAAGGCCACGCAGAAGGTCACGACGTTGTAGGCACCGTTGACCAGGCCGGTCCATGCCGTGGCCTGCTCGAACAAGGTCTTGTACCGATCCGGATCGGCTTCCTGCAGGGCATGGGTCGCCCCGAAGATGGACTCCCCCACGGACAGCGACACGTACTGCCAGTAGCAGTTCATGGCGTACCACTGGAACAGGTAGACCAGCGCCAGCTTGCGCAGCTGGACGGGCATCTCGACGATGGCTTCCCAGATCTCCTTGAGGGTGCCGACGAAACCGGTCTTGTGGGCGCGCAGCTCGGCGAGTTCCTCGGGCGTGGGTTCGAGTTCCTTGGTGCTGAGGATCGAGACCAGCACGGTGGCGATGGAGGCGACGGTACCCAGCATGAAGGAGGCCATCACCCAGGAGGGAAGGCTGCCGAAGATGCCGGGGATGACCTGCTGGAACACGAACAGCGACACGTTGGCCAGGGTGATTCCGAGGCCGGCGAAGAAGGACTGGGCCAGGAAGCCCTTGGCCAGCTGCGACGGCGGCAGTCTGTCGGAGATGAACGCCCGGTAGGGCTCCATGGCGGTGTTGTTGGACACGTCGAGCAGCCACAGCAGCAGCACGGCCATCCACACCGCGGAGGCGAAGGGGAACAGGAACAGGCACACGGAGCAGCCGATGGCGCCGGCCAGCAGGAAGGGACGCCTGCGGCCCCACTTGGGAACCCATGTCTTGTCCGAAATGGCGCCGATTATGGGCTGGATCAGCAGGCCGGTGATCGGCCCGGCCAGGTTCAGCAGCGGCATTTCCTCGGGGTCTGCGCCGAGGAACTGGTAGATGGGGTTGATGGCCGTCTGCTGCATGCCGAAGGAGTACTGGACACCGAAGAATCCCAGGTTCATCAGCAGGATCTGCGGCATCGTCATGAGCGGCTTCTGCCGCACAACCGTCGCGCTCATCGGGAAACTCCCTCAGGGTTGGCGGCCAGGAAATCCTCGAGGCGGTTCAGCTCCCGCTCCCAACCGGTGGCGTGGTACTCGGCGCGGGAGGGTTCGTAGGGTCCCTGCACGATGCGCACGAGGGTTCCACCGCCGTCGCGGCCGTACTTGGTGAACTCGACGCGAAGCTCCATCGGAATGTCGGGATCAATGCCGGGGTCGCCGGTGATGCGCTGGCGGGCAACGAAGACGTCCGGATCGAAGTACTCTGTGAAGACCGCATCCGTGGTGACCCTGACCGTCGGGTCGTTGTCGCGGATCTTCACGTGGTGGTGCTTGCCGCCGAGCTTCAATTCCGAGGAAACCGTTTCCTGCTCGACGTGCCAGCCGGGGCTGCCACGCCAGAGCATCATCTCCTCGGGTGCCGTCCACGCCTTGAAAACACGTTTCTGGGGGTAGTTGAACTTTCGCTCGACGATCAACATGACATTGGCGACCATTGCTCACTCCTGTTGATGTGGAACTGCCCACATGACCTGGTACCCACCCTAAACCTGTCCTTGCTCCAAGGGGTACGTTTCTCGACAAAGATTTCAGGGTGTTGCCTGCATTCTTTCGAGCGCCGGTAGGGGTGTCAACCCCCAATACCGGGGCTGAAGCGCTCGGCATCGTTCTCGTTGCTTCCCGTCCCAGTCGTGTGGGCGGCGAGGCGTCGGCCGGTCATGGTGGTCCGTTGCCCGACCATGTCCGCGGGGGTTCCCTCGAAAGCCAGCAGCCCACCGGTGTGCCCGGCGCCGGGGCCGAGATCGACGACGTGATCGGCGATGGCGATCAGCTCCGGTTCGTGCTCCACCGCCAGCACCGTGTTTCCCTTGTCACGCGGCTCCAGCGGCAGCTCACCCATGCGCTGCACGTCGTGGGGATGCAATCCGGTGGAGGGCTCGTCGAAGACGTAGGTGATGTCCGTTGGCGACGAGCCCAGGTGCCGGACCGTCCGGGTGCGTTGCGCCTCACCGCCCGACAGGGTCTCGGAGGGGCGGTCCAGTGACAGGTGACCGAGCCCGATGCGCGCGAAGGCGTCGAGGGTTTCCCGCAGGAAGGCGAGCAGCGGGGTCACGGACGGCTCCTCGATGTCCCGGAGCCAAACTGCCAGATCACTGACCTGCATCGCGCAGGCATCCGCGATGGAGATCCCGTCGATCCTGGATTCGCGGGCCGCGGCGGTCGGTCTGGCTCCCTCGCGTCCGGGACAGACCCCGAAGGTGACGGCGCGCTTCACGAAGGACCGGATGTGGGGCTGCTTGGCCTCGACATCCTTGCTCAGGAAGACTTCCGGATCCTCGGGATCAGACTCTCGAAGGTGACGTTGGCGCCACCCACCTGTGTCCGGGTGGGTTCCTTGTGCAGCAGAACGTCGAGTTCGAGCTCGGGGTAGTGGCCCATGGGTTTGTCCGGATCGAGGAAACCGGAATTGCGGTAGATATATAGCTCTCTTTAAACGAAATTATTTGTTGAGTTGGTAGGGGAATTGGTTTGTGGTGATGTAGGTTTCGAAGGTGTGGCGGGTGTTGGTGAAGGTGGTGTGTTGGTGGTTGCTGATGTGGTTTTTGGCTTCGTTCCAGACGTGTTCGATGGGGTTGTGGTCGGGTGCGTGGGGTGGGAGGTTGATGAGGTGGATGTTCTCGAGGGGGTTTCCTTGGCCGAGGTGGGAGCGGAGGTGTTTCGAGGTGTGCCATTTCGCGTTGTCCCACACGATCACGATTCGTTTACCGGGGTATTTCAGGGTGAGTTCGGTCAGGGCATTGATGATGTTGCTGGTGTTTTGCCAGTCGAGGGAGGTCAGGTCGACGGTGCCGTCGTGTTCGTGGAGGAACCCGATGATGGGACTGTGCTTGTTTGATCCGGTTGACGCGTAGTTTCGTGGTGGCGCCTGTGGGGTGCCAGGCCCTGCGTAGGATCGCTTCGTGTTCGATCCGAATCTCGTTGGCGGTCATGATCATCACGTCGGGGTCGTTCCAGGAGGTTGCGAGTTCGTGGTGGATCTGGTTCATGCGGGCTGTGGTCTTGGTTTCGGGGGCTCGGTGTTGGTCGACGACCCCGGGTGTGTGGAAGGACAGCCCGGTCAGATGGGGGCAGGAAGTGGTTGGAGGTCTCGGAGGCGTAGATCATGTGGAAGTGGGAGTCGAGCCAGTTGGCGAGGTCGGGTATGGTCCAGAGCTCGGTGGGGAGTCCTTGGGCACCGGGTGGTTGTTGCAGCACCGTCGTGATTTCTGTGCGCTGCTGGGGGGTGGGTTTGGATGCGTTGAGGTTGCCTGCGTGGCCGGTGTGTATCGATGCGAGTCGGGTCTTGGTGCCAGTCTCGTAGCCGGGTTTTGATGGTTGTGGTGGTGCGTTCTGCGAGTTCTGTCACAACCTCCAGATCCACGTTTCGTGACAGCAGGAGGATTGCTTCGGTTTTTCCTTTCGCGAGTTTGTGGGGGCTCTCGTGTTTGTAGTCTTGAAGGATCCGGAATTCCTCTGGGGATATCTCAACTGTTTTCACGCCTCAAGGATATTGCACACCCGACGGGGTATCCACCACATCCACCCGGGAAACCCTGGTTCCCCCGGACGACCCGAATACCCCACGAACACCGGATTTTGATTGAGGAGAGCTGTATGCCCGTACCAGCTGTTCATGGAATAACCGGGAATCAGCAACGCGCCCTCGCTCGCCGACCTCCCCGCGTCGAAGAAGGCGGTCAGGTCGAAATCGGAAATTCTTCCGAGCCTTTCACAGCGCGGACACAAGCCATCGACCACCTCGAATTCGCGTCGTTCCTTGACCTTCCTCCCGCCCTTGGCGACGGTGATCGTCCCGGCCCCGGAAACGGAGGCGACATTGAACGAGAACGCCTTCGGGCCACCGATGTGGGGTTTCCCGAGACGGCTGAAAAGAATGCGGAGCTGGGCGTTCGCATCGGTGGTGGTTCCGAGCGTGGAACGGGGGTTTGCGCCCAGCCTTTCCTGGTCGACGATGATCGCGGCGGTCAGGCCGCCGAGAAAGGGGCTCCTCGGGTTCGTCGGGCGATCGGCATCGCGCGTTTCACCCATCCGGGATCCCGGGTGCCGGGTGGGTGGGACCCGCCGGAGAAGGAGTTCTAGAGTAGGAGGACGTGAGTTCCGATCCGTCCCCATTGCACACCACATCACACACCACCGCCGGGTCCTCGGAGCTTCGGCGTTTCGCTGCCGCCGTCGTCCTGGCGGGAATCACCGCGGGTGTCACCGGATGGGCCTGCGCGCACCTGCTGCACACCGTGGAGCACTTCGTCTGGAGCATCTCCGAGGGGCACCTGGTCACGGCCCTGGAAACCGTCCCGTGGTGGCGCCGGCTCCTCACCCTTGCGGCGGCCGGTGTGATCGGCGCGGGCTCGTGGGTGCTGCTGCACCGCACGGGTCCCGGGCCGGTGTCGACGGAACAGGCCGTGGCGGGCAGGCGCATGCCGGTGCTGCGCACCATCTGGCACGCCGCCACGCAGATCGTCATCATCGCCATGGGCGCCTCGCTCGGCCGCGAGGTCGCGCCGCGGGAGGCCGGCGCCGCGCTGTCCGGGTGGATCAGCGACCGGTTCGGGCTGAACGAGGAGGATCGGCGGATCCTGGTGGCCTGTGGGGCCGGGGCAGGTCTGGCCGCCGTCTACGGCATCCCCCTGTCCGGCATCTTCTTCGCCCTGGAGGCCCTCCTCGCCACCTTCTCGAAACGCTCCCTGGTCTCGGCGCTCGCCGTCTCCGGCATCGCCGTGTTCGTCTCGACCGGGTGGGCCAGACCGGAGGTCTACTACAGGATGCCGGAGCTGGTCTCCTCGCCCGCGCTGGTGGCGTGGGCCGTGCTGTGCGGTCCGGCGATCGGCCTGGCCGGGGCGCTCTTCGGCGAGGCGGTCACACGTGCCGAACAGAAACGCCCGACCACCACCCGGCTGCTGTGGGTCATGCCCCTCGGGTTCGCCGTGGTCGGGGCGGTCTCCATCTGGGTGCCGTGGGTGCTGGGCAACGGGCACCCGGTCACGCAGACCGTCACGAACCAGGTGGCCGAGGTCGGGCCGCAGGCGCTTGGGCTGATCGTCCTGCTGCTGCTCGCCAAGGCGGTCACCACACTGATCACGGTCAGGGCGGGCGCCTGGGGAGGCACCCTCAACCCCGGTATCGCGCTGGGCGCTGCCCTGGGGGGAATGACGGGGCTCGTGTGGTCGCTGATCTGGCCGGGATCCAACCTCGTCGCCTGCGTGTTCATCGGGGCCGCGGCCTTCCTGGGCGCCTCCATCAAGGCCCCCCTGACCGGATTCGCGCTGGTGCTGGAGCTCACGCACTCCGGCGCGACGGTCCTGGTGCCGACGGCCCTGGCGATCGCGGGAGCCACGGCGGCCGCGTCCTGGTGGCGGAACCGCGCAAAGGAACACGACGAGAACAACGACGAAGAAGAAGAGGAAACGGGCCCCGTCGCTCTCACGACAGGACCCGTTGAGAAAGCGAACTGAGAGGTTCCGCTTACTTCTTTCCCTGGTTCTTGACGGCCTCGATGGACGCGGCGGCCGCCTCCGGGTCGAGGTAACGGCCGCCCTTGACCAAGGGCCTGTGGTTCTCGTCGAGTTCATAGAGCAGGGGGATCCCGGTGGGGATGTTCAGCCCCGCGATGTCCTCGTCGGAGATGCCATCCAAGTGCTTGACCAGCGCGCGCAGGGAGTTGCCGTGCGCGGTGACCAGTACGGTGTGCCCGGCATCCAGATCCGGGACGATGGACTCCTCCCAGTACGGCAACATGCGCGCCACGACGTCTTTGAGGCACTCGGTGCGGGGACGCTCGTTCGCGGGGATGTCGGCGTAGCGGGGATCGTTGAACTGCGAATACTCCGCGTCGGTGTCCTGCACCGGCGGCGGGGTGTCGTAGCTGCGGCGCCACAGCATGAACTGCTCGTCACCGTACTTGTCGCGGGTGGCGGTCTTGTCCAGCCCCTGCAGCGCGCCGTAGTGGCGCTCGTTCAGACGCCAGCTGCGGCGCACCGGAATCCAGTGGCGGTCGCAGCCGTCGAGTGCCAGGTATGCGGTGTGGATGGCGCGACGCAGCAACGACGTGTGCAGCACCGTCGGCAGCAGCCCCTCCGAGGTCAGCAGCTCCGCAGCTTTCCGGGCCTCGGCCTCGCCTTTCTCGTTGATGTCGACGTCCACCCACCCGGTGAACAGGTTCTTCGCGTTCCATTCGCTCTCGCCGTGACGGAGCAGGATCAGCTTTCCGGTCATGGCGTCAGCCTACAAGGCGGGCGAACCTCTGCACACGGCTCGCCGCACCGAAACCCACCAGGGATCAGGCGATCACCCCGAACTTGTACCCCGCCTCCTTGTAGGCGCTGATGATCTGGGGCATCGCCTTGACCGTCATGTCCTTGCCCTCGGCGTCATGGGCGAGCATCACCGCCACCTTCAAACCCTCACCGATAGCGGAGGTCGCCATCTTCACCATGCCCGCGACATCCTTGGGCTGGCGGTTCTTCGGTTCGGCGTCACCGGTGAGGCAGTTCCAATCGATCCAGTGCACGCCCTCGGCGGCCAGGGCCTCGTCGGCGGCCTCCAACTTCTTCCAGCTCATGTGACCACCGGGGTAGCGCCAGGTGTTGGTCTTGAAATCGGCGCCGAGGACCTCCTCGAGGGCGGCCTTGGTTTTGTTGTATTCATCCTTGATGGTCTCCACGCTTCCGGCGCGGCCGGGGTAGAGCTTGTTGTAGTTGTGGGTGTAGCTGTGCATGGCCACGGAGTGCCCTTCCGCGATCTCACGCTTGAGCGTCTCGGGGGCGCTGCTCACGAGGTTCCCGACCACGAAGAACGTGCCGTGCACCCCGCCGGCCTTCAAGGCGTCCAGGATCTGTACCGAATTGGTGTGGTTCGGGCCGTCGTCGAAGGTGAGGAAGACGATCTTCTCGGGGGCCGAGCTGGGATCCTTCATCCACGCCTGGACCTTCTCCGAGGGATAGGCGTACTCGGCGGCGGCCCTGTTGTGGCTGGTCTTCGGCATCAAGGAATCGGGCGACGCGCTCGGGGAGGGTGACGCAGAAGGCTCGGGGGAGGGCGATGAAGAAGGCTCAGGGGTGAGACTTGTCGCGGGGGTGGGCTCCTGGGGCTGTTCCGACGATGCCGGGGCGGATGTCGACTGCGCGGCTTGTGGGGAGGAACCACAGGCTCCCAGCCCGACGGCCATGGCTGCCATGGTGCCCGTCAACAGGCTGCGGCGATTGAACGACGTCATCAAAATCCCCTCGTCAAGACAAAATCCAACTACCTGAGCAGTGTAAACCTTCGGCCATTCAATCTTCGATCACCCTCAGGCGTTTGGCCACTCCTCGCCCTCCGGGAACTGCCCAGTGATGATGTAGATGACACGGCGCGCCACCGCGACGGCGTGGTCCGCGAAGCGTTCGAAATAGCGGCCCAACAGGGCGACGTCGATGGCCTGTTCCACCGATCCCGACCAGTTCTCGCCCAACAGCACTCCGAAGTGGTCGCGGCGCAGGTGATCCATCTCGTGATCGATCTCCGCCATGCGCAGGGCGGCGACGGCGTCGCGGTCCTTCAACGACTGGTTGGCCAGGCGGATCATCGCCAGGCACACCTCCGACATGCGTGAGAAGTTCTCACGCAGTGAATCGGGTACCGCCGAGTCCGGGAAACGCAACCGGGCGATCTTGGCCACGTGCGCCGCCAGGTCACCCATGCGCGCCAGTTCGAAGACCACCCGGATCGCGGAGACGATGGTGCGCAACTCGCCCGCCACCGGGGCCTGGAGGGCCAGGAGGGACAAACAGCGGTACTCGAGCTCCTCGTGCATGGCGTCGAGCTGGGAATCGTTGGAGATGACTGCCTCCGCGCGGGCCAGATCGGGCTCCAGCAGGGAGGAGGAAGCCTCACGCACGGCCACCTCGACCAGAACAGCCATGTGTTGCAGGCTGTCGAGCAGGCCGTTGAGTTCTTCGTGATAGCTGGCGCGCATTTCGTCTCCGCCCTTCGGGATGACAACTGTAGAAACGGCAGTGTAGTGGCCTCCACCTACCGGTGAGCAGAAGTTCTGACAATAGGATTCTGGGCATGGTCCTCGTTATCGCCGCCCTGGCAGGCGCGCTGCTGGCGCTCGCGGCGGTGTGGATTGCGGGAGCCGTCGGTCGTCGTTTCCCCTTGAAGGAATCGCGACCCGTGCCGCAGGCTCCTGAACGATCGCGGGACGACCTGATCGATCTCGTCGGGGCGCTTCCCCTGGGAGGACTGCTGGTCGGCCCCCATGACGAGGTGATGAAGGTCAACGACCTCGGAGTCGCCATGGGTCTGGTGCGGGGAACACGGGTCGGGCTCCCGGGGCTGCTGGACCGGGTGCGACAGGTGCGCAGAACGGATACCGAGTACCTGGGAACCGTCATCCAGGACCGTCCACCGGGAATGGAGAACGTCGGGCTGTGCACACGGGTGATTCCGCTTCGCGGAGGGCGCGTCCTGGTCATGGCCGAGGATGAGGCCGCGAGCCGTCGCGTGGACGCTGTGCGAAGGGACTTCGTGGCGAACGTCTCGCACGAGCTGAAAACCCCGATCGGGGCCATCGGGATTCTCGCGGAGACCATCGAGGCGGCCTCCGGGGACCCCGACCAGGTGATCCACTTCGCCCGACGTCTCCAGCGCGAATCGGCTCGCCTGGCCGAACTCGTCAGCCAGATCATCGAGCTCTCCCGGCTCCAGTCCTCGGATCCGATGCTGAGTCGCGAGGTGGTGGAGGTGGAGGAGATCGTCGACGAGGCGATCGGACGGACCCAGGAGACCGCCGAGGCCCGCAGAATCAACCTCGTGCGAGCCGCCGTGCCCTGCGCGCGGGTGCTGGGGGATCGCCGGCAACTGATCGACGCCGTGGTCAACCTCGTGCAGAACGCCATCAACTACTCCGACGACAACGCCCGGGTAGTGGTGGCGGCGACGCGGATGCGCGACGACGAGGGTGAGAACGTCGAAATCACGGTGAGCGACAACGGCATCGGCATCTCCCAGGAGGACCAGGAACGCATCTTCGAACGCTTCTACCGCGTCGACTATGGGCGTTCCCGGGAGAGTGGGGGAACGGGGCTGGGGCTGTCGATCGTCCGTCACATCGCCCTGGCCCACCAGGGGAGCGTTAAAGTGTGGTCGCGACCCCGCCGGGGGTCCACCTTCACACTGCGGCTTCCGGCCCACCAAGAGAGGGCCGTCGATGGGGAGACCCGGGAGGGATGAGGGGATGGCCAGGATCCTGATCATCGAGGACGAGGGCTCCTATCGTGAGGCTCTCACCTTCATGCTCGACAAGGAGGGTTTCGACGTCACCGCCGAGGCTGATGGCGAAAGCGGCCTGGCCGAGTACGACCGCAATGGCGCGGACCTGGTTCTGCTGGACCTGATGCTGCCCGGAATGCCCGGGACAGAGGTGTGCCGCCGGCTCAGGACCCGCGGCAATGTCGCGATCATCATGGTCTCGGCACGGGACTCCGAGACGGACAAGGTGGTGGGGTTGGAGATCGGTGCCGACGACTACGTCACGAAACCGTTCTCCCATCGCGAACTGGTGGCCCGGATCCGCGCCATCCTGAGGCGCGGCCACGACTCCACGCTGATCTCGGAAATCGTCGAGAGGGACGGGGTGCGCATCGATGTCGAGCGCCACCAGGTCGTGGTCGACGGACAGGAGGTGAGGTTGGCGCTTCGCGAGTTCGAGTTGCTGGAACTGCTGCTGCGCAACGCCGGGCGTGTCATGACCCGTGGCCAGATCATCGACCGCATCTGGGGCAGTGACTACGTCGGTGACACCAAAACCCTCGACGTGCACATCAAACGTCTCCGCAACAAGATCGAACGCGACCCCTCCAGCCCCTCCCGGGTGATTACGGTCAGAGGACTGGGCTACAAGTTCCAGGGCTGACCAGAGGCTCGGTCGCGGGCGACGAAACTCGTCACCGCCCCACTGGCAGGGGCCGGAATCGTTCATGGGGGGCAACCCGCTGCGACATGGTAGGATTGCCGACGGAAAGGGGCCTGCAAGATATGACTTTTACGGTCGGAGAGACGGTGGTCTACCCGAATCACGGGGCGGCTGTCATCGAAGACATAGAGACCCGACAGATCAAAGGAGAGGACAAACTCTACCTCGTGTTGCGCATCATAGGTCAGAACGACCTCGTGGTGCGCGTTCCCGCCTGCAACCTGGACCTCGTCGGTGTGCGCGACGTGGTCGACGCCGATGGCCTGGAACGCGTGTTCCAGGTGCTGCGCGCTGAGCACACGGAGGAACCCACCAACTGGTCCCGCCGTTACAAGGCGAACCTGGAGAAGCTGCACTCCGGAAACGTCATCAAGGTCTCCGAGGTGGTTCGCGACCTGTGGAGGCGTGACCGCGACAAGGGGCTCTCGGCCGGGGAGAAACGCATGCTCGCCAAGGCCCGCGCCATTCTCGTGGCCGAACTGGCTCTCGCGGAGGACGTCGCCGAGGAACGCGCCGAGGTGATGCTCGACGAGGTCCTGGCCTCGTGAATCATTGAACAACAGTACGAAAGAACCGGTCGTCGCCCTCGTGGTGGCGGCCGGTTCCGGGTCTCGGCTCGGCGCATCCGTGCCGAAGGCGCTGGTGGAACTCGGCGGGATGTCCTTGGTGCGTCGCAGCGTGCTCGCCATGCGCGCAGGCGGTGTGGGGCACGTGGTGATCACCACGCCCGAGGGCTGCCTGTCGATCTTCGAGGCGGCCCTGTCAGGTCTGGATGACGTCGTCTGCACCATTGGCGGGGCCGAGCGTCAGGACTCGGTCCGGCTCGGTCTCGAGGTGCTTGCGAAACGTTTCGGCCCCGAGACCATCGTGCTCGTCCACGACGCCGCCCGGCCTCTGGTGCCACCACAGGTGGTGGCAACCGTCCGGCAGGCCGTGGTCCGTGGCGCGGAGGTCGCCATACCGGTGATCGCGGTCCACGACTCCATCCGGCAGGTCGGCGACGCCGGGTCCTGGATGGTTGACCGCTCCACCCTCCGAGCCATCCAGACCCCGCAGGGGGCGCGTCTCGGTCTGCTTCGTGAGGCCCACGACCACGTGGCCAGACACGGGCTGGCCATCACCGACGACGCGTCCGCGATCGAGGCTCTCGGGCACCGGGTGGTGCTCGTGCCCGGGCATCACGATGCGCTGAAGATCACCGAGCAACTCGACCTGGCCCTGGCGCAGGGAATCCTGGACGGCAGGAGCCGGGCATGAGGGTCGGCATCGGAACCGACATCCACAGGCTGGAGGTCGGATTACCCATGTGGGTGGCCGGACTGCACTTCCCGGACGAACCGTTCGGCCTGTCCGGGCACTCCGACGGCGACGTGGCGGCCCACGCCATTGTCGACGCGTTGCTGGCTTCGGCCGGGCTGGGGGACATCGGATCGAACTTCGGCACGGACCGCCCAGAGTGGAAGGGCGCGTCAGGGGTCGCCTTCCTGGTCGAGACCGCCAGGCTGCTCCGGGCCGCGGGCTTCGGGATCTGCAACGTCAGCGTCCAGGTGATCGGCAACCGGCCGCGCATGGCCGCGCGCCGCGGCGAGGCGGAGCGGGTTCTCTCCGAGGCCATCGGGGCACCCGTGTCGGTCTCCGCCACCACCACGGACGGGCTGGGCCTCACAGGACGGGGCGAGGGAGTCGCGGCAATTGCGGTCGCAATGACCATGACGGAATGACGGTCCTCACCACAACCGTGATCCTTGCGGATCGACCGTGCTACTCGACCTCGCTGGCCGGGGCGTTGAAGGTGTTGCACTGGCCGAGCGAGCCTCCGGAATTCAGGCCGCGTTCCACCCACAGCCGACGGTTCTGGCTCTTGCCGTGGTTGCCGGCCTCGTCCGGATCACCGTTGTTGCGTTCGCTCAGCTTGTCGTCGCCGATATCCGTGGTGGTGGCCAGGATGTCCTGGCGGTCCGCGTCGGTGAGTTTGAGCCCCTGCCACAGGGATCCGAGAGCCGCACCTGCGAAACAGTCGGCCTGGGTCTCGAGGCGGCGGCTCGTCTCCAGCTTCTCGGATTCGTCGGAGTCGTCGATCAGCATGTGCCCGCTGGCCAATATCCCGGCCTGTCCCTGGACCGCGTGCCCATATTCATGCGCGATGATCAGGTTGAAGACGATACGCGCCTTGGAAACGTCGGCCGACAGGACGTCGAGCACGTCCTGGGAGATGTATATCTGCTGGTCAAGGGTGCAGTAGAAAGCGTTGTGGGATTTCTGGTTCCCGCATCCCGTGGCGATGGTCTCGCCTTCCGGGAAAACCGTGATTTTCGGCTGGAATGCCGTGTAGCCGGCCTGTTTGAGAGTGGGGCCCCAGACCCGGGTCAGGCAGCCGACGTAGGTCTGCAGACGGGTCTGCAGCTCCTGGTCGTCCTGCTCGCGACCCGGAAGCAGTTCGAGATCGCAGCGCACGGGGGACTCCAAGGACGTGTTGTACAGCGGATTGTCCTTCGTCAGGGTCGTGATCTCCGCCCTGTCTTCCGGCTTCACCAGAGGAGGCGGCTGGGTGGTGACGGGCGGCACCTCCCAGTCCTCGTTCTTGTAGTCGGTGGAGATGCTTGCAGGATTCGTCTGGTTGAAGAAAGCGATGGCCACCATGCCGGTCAGAAGAGCGAGAGCGCTGAACAGGGCCACCAACAACCCGGTTGGGCGACGTTTGGCCGGTGCCGGGTATGAGACGTAACCACCGGGAACGAAGGCCGGCGCGGGCTGCTGCACTGCTTGAAAACCCTGAGGCGCTGGACGAAAACCCGTGGGGTGGCCGGGGTACGGACAAGGACCGGGCGTGGTGGGGGCCTGAAAGCTGGCGGCGCGGGTCGGGAACGTCGTGGGCCGCGTGGCAGGGAACTGCGGAGGCTGCGCCTGCGGGAAGGGCTGCTGGGGTGCGGCCCTGCGCGGGGATGTCTGGGGTTGAGCCGGGCCTTGATGAGGGGAGTGCTGTGCCGGTGCCTGAGGAGGCTGCCACGGGGACGGAGCTGGTCGCCGTGGGGCGGAGGGGAACCCCTGCGACGGCGGCTGCTGACCTTGTGAGGGCATCGGCTGATGCCAAGGCGCGGGCTGCTGACCGGGGTACGGATTTCCTCCAGAGCCCTGCGAGTCGGGCCATCCCGGGTACTGCGGTTGCATCGAGTTCGCCACGATGTTCAGGGTAGCCGTATCAGGGGTCGGTGTGCGGTGAAACGGGCGCAAGTGCCCCGGGGAGGCGGGGCCGGGAGACCTGGTTTTGCCGGTTTCCCGTGACCTGCCGGGATGCGTCATCCTCCAAACGCGGTGGGTTCTTCGTTGCCCCGTGCATGATTCACCAGGACTTCCCAGCCGTGTCGCCTCTTTCCGGTGTGACCTCCACGGTGCCTTTCTGCGTCGATTATGCGGTACCGTCAGCAGCGAGAACTTCGACCCGAGGAGCCTTGAGGTGCGTACCTTCCGCCTGTTGTTGGTCCCGCTGGCGCTGTTTTTCGCTCTGGGCGTGGTGCCGCAGGCTCACGCCGACGAGCCGATCGCCAAGTCATACCTCTTCGAGGGCAGACTCGACGAAAGCGGGATACTGACGGTCACCGAGACCATCAAGTTTGATGCTCCACCAACGGAGCTGACCCAGCGGATCGCGAATCGTGCCCCCATTGACCCTGACCGTTTCTACGTGTACGGCATCTCCGATGTGTCGGCGACAGGCGTCGAGAACTTCGCCTCCAGGACCGAGGGTGACTACACGGTGCTCTCCATGAAACCGTCTACCGAGGTGAAGATCACCTACAAGGTCACCGGAACCACTCGCTCCGAGCCCGGAACCAACGGAGACGCCAGCGTGTTCACATGGCGGGCGCTCCAAGGGCTGTCGGTGGCCGTCGAGAAGGTTTCCGGCATCTTGCAGGTGGGTGCCCAGGCGCACTTGGTGGACTGCACCGCGGGTCCGCCCGGAACTCTCGACAAGTGCCAGCTCTACGTGGCTGGCGCACACAACTCACCGACCCCGAGGTTCGAGTCCGCGACACGAGGTGTTGGGGAGCAGGTGACGTTCACCGTGGGTTTCAGCGCCGAGCAGGTGGCACCGACGGCCCGGGTCCACGAGCAGTGGAACCTCAACCGGGCCTTCACGATCGACCTTGCAACGGCTGGAACCGCGCTGGCCGCCCTGGTGATGGGAGCCCTGCTGTTGTGGTGGCTGCATCGTCGAAGCGGTGCTGACCTCTCCTACGCCGGTGAGATCTCGACCGTCGGATCCTTCCGTCCCGTCGGCGACGGGGAATCAGTGTTCGAACCGGGCGAGGGCATGCGCCCCGGTCTGGTGGGAACCGTCGCCGATGAGCGCGTCGATCCCGTCGACATCACGGCCACGTTGATCGACCTCGCCGTGCGTGGTCACCTGCGCATCACCGAGCTCCAGCACACCCAGTACGGCCTGGTGGACTGGCAGTTCAGCCGCTTGGAGAACCCTGCCGACGAACTACTTCCCTACGAGTCCCGGCTCCTGGACGCCGTGGTTCCGGATGGCGGGCAATCCCTCGCCTCTCAGCTGCCCGAGGTTCTGGCGCCCGCCCTCGGACAGGTGCAGGACGCCCTCTACGACGAGGTGGTCGAACGCGGCTGGTTCGAGACCCGCCCCGACTCCACCCGCAGCTCCTGGGCTGTCCGCGGCTGGGTCGGACTCGGCGTCGCGCTGGCGGCCGGTGCCGCGCTGATCGCCTTCACCCGTTTCGGGCTGGTGGCCCTGGTGCTGCTGGCCCTGGCCATCTCGCTGCTGTGGATGGCTCCGCGCATGCCGCGCCGCACCGCGGAGGGCACCCGGCTCGTCGCGGCTCTCGGAGCTCTCTCAGCCCTTCTCAACACTCAACCGACCAATCAGATGCCGAAGGGCAGGGAACTGGCGGAGATCTCCCGCGTGCTGCCCTACACAGTCGTTCTCGGTGGACGCCAGCGCTGGGTGGAGGCAATGGCGGCGGCTGATGTCGACGACACCCCTGATCCGACGGAGGTCGACTGGTACCACGCCCCCGAGACCTGGCACCTGCGCGACTTGCCCGCATCCCTGACACAGTTCATCAACACCGTCCAGGGCCAGCTGTTCAGCCGGTGAGGTGTCTCGGGTTCTGCTGGCGAGGGTCGCGATGCTGTCGGGAGAGCGTTCACGCTCATCGGGAGGTTCAGAAATTTTTGCGACATTCCTGAGGCGTGAGACGCCAATTGCGCGAATCCCGGTCGGAAGCTGCAAACTAGTGCCGTGCCGCTAGAACTGTTAGTCGTGCTGCTGCTGGTGATCGCCACGGCCTTGGCCTTCGATTTCACCAATGGCTTTCACGACACCGGCAACGCCATGGCCACATCCATCGCCACGGGCGCGCTGAAACCGAAAACCGCCGTGATGCTCTCGGCGCTGCTGAACCTCGTGGGGGCCTTCCTCTCCGTGGAGGTGGCGCTCACCGTCACCAACGCCGTGGTGAACCTCCAGGACGACGTGGGGGCGCCCCGCCCCGAACTGCTCGGGGACGGCGGCGAGGGGCTGCTGCTGATCGTGCTGTCGGGCCTGGTGGGCGCCATCCTGTGGAACCTCCTGACCTGGCTGTGGAGCCTGCCGTCGAGCTCGTCCCACGCCCTGTTCGGCGGCCTCGTCGGCGCGACCATCGCGGGCCTGGGCATCGGCGGGGTCAACTGGGTCGGTGACGGCACCAGGCTCGACGGGGTGGTCGGAAAGGTGATCCTGCCCGCCCTCGTCTCGCCGATCGTCGCGATCATCGTCTCAGGGGTCGGCACCCGGCTGGTGTTCGCGATCACCCGCGGAATGGACGAGAAACGCCGGGAACGGGGCTTCAGGTGGGGACAGGTCGGGTCTGCCTCGCTGATCTCCCTGGCACACGGCACCAACGACGCCCAGAAAACCATGGGGGTCATCACCCTAGCGCTGATCGCCACCGGAAACTGGACCCAGCTGCACGCGGTGCCGTTCTGGGTGAAGGTGGCCTGCGCCGTCGCCATCGCGCTGGGAACCTACCTCGGGGGCTGGCGGATCATCCGCACCCTGGGCAAGGGGCTCGTCGAGATCAGCTCCCCGCAGGGCATGGCAGCCGATGCGTCATCGGCGGCGGTGATCCTGGCCTCCAGCCACATGGGGTTCGCCCTGTCCACCACGCACGTCGCCACAGGATCGATCCTGGGAAGCGGCCTCGGGCGTTCCGGTGCCAAGGTGAACTGGCGCGTGGCCGGGAGGATGCTGATGTCGTGGGCGATCACCCTGCCCGCCGCCGCACTCGCGGGGGCTCTCATGTGGCTGATCGGGCACCTGCTCGGTGGGCTGTTCGGGGCCCTGGCGATATTCGTGATCCTGCTGGCGGCGGCATCGTGGATGTACCTGCACTCCAGGAAGTCCACCATCGACCACAGCAACGTCAATGACGAATGGGTGGAGAACGTCACCGCCCCGCGACCGTTGGCCGC
Source organism: Propionibacteriaceae bacterium (assembly GCA_905372155.1). GTDB lineage: Bacteria > Actinomycetota > Actinomycetes > Propionibacteriales > Propionibacteriaceae > Arachnia. Next base: position 31,320 of record CAJPNZ010000012.1, on the reverse strand, counting down.
AACCACCGAGGTGGCGGATCTGATCGAGCTCGAACAGCCCGAGGGCAGCCGCGCATGAAAATCCTCTGGCTCGCGTTCGAGGGCACCTGGCACGTTCTGCTTGCCGGATTGATCCTGGGGGCGGGGCTTCCGACGCTGTTCGCGCTGGGCGTGCGTTCCCTGTCGATGGGCACCAGAGGCGATCCCGCCCGGAGACCGAGCCTGTTGGGAAAAGTGATCGCAGGGCTGTGTTTCGCCGTGGTGCTGCTCGCCGTTCTAGCGGGAATCGCGACGATCGTCGCCCACGGGCTGGGGGTCCAGCTGAGCTTCGACGGCATCATCCCGGTCTTCACCAGCAGGTAGCCCTCTCACGGCGTGACCGGGCCGCGCCGCAGGTTTTCGCCCACGCCCCGGGCGAAATCTCTCCTCCCGTGCACAGGGGAGGACACCGGCCGCACGACTCCATATATACGTGTTAGCATGTATGTATGAGACGGACGGCCGAGGACGCGGCCAGAACCCGCGTCGCGCTGCTGGAGGCGGCGCTGATGTCCTTCGAGGAGAAGGGGTGGCGGGGGGCGACGTTCGAGCACGTGGCCGAGCGGGCAGGCGTTACGCGAGGCGCACTGCACCATCATTTCCGCGACAAACAGGCGCTGCTGATCGCTGCCCTCGAATGGGGCTGGTCCGACTACGAGCAGCGTCTCTTCGCAGGCATCGACGACAAACCCGAGAGCGGCGCACGCGAGAAGATCGAGACCCTGCTGTCGCACTTCGTGCGGCTGCTCACCGGCGACCCGAGGTTCCGGGCACTGGCCTCCACGACCGTGCTGGTTGCGCCGCACGCGGCCGGGCGGTCCGGGAAGAATGACGCGCTCGACGGCTGGCGCGGTCGCATCGAGGATGTCATCGTCGCCAGCGGGGAGGCCGGTCATCTCGCTCCGCGAGGCGTTGCCGGACTCGTGCTCGTGCTGCTCCAAGGGTTCACCGTGACAGCGGCGATCCGCCCCCAAGACCTTCCGCAACCCGACGAACTCGACGCCTCCGTCAAGGCGTTGGTGAGGGGGTTGCTCAACTCCTGAAAGAACAACATCACAATGACTCCCAACAATGATTCGCGTCCTGTCGGCGCGACTCCCGTCCGCGCGACCGCCGTCGCCGGAGCTGTCCTCTTCACCGACATGTTGCTCGAGGGCCTGGCGATCCCGGTGCTTCCGCTGCTGCCCGCCGTGGTCGAGCAGGGGGAGGCCGCCACGGGCATTCTCTTCTCCTCCTACGCCGCCGCGATGATCGTCGCGACGCTCTTCACCGGTCGTGTCGTCGACCGGCGAGGCCCCAAGGGACCTCTGCTGACCGAGCTGATCGTCCTCGTGGCCGCCACCCTGCTGTTCGCCACCGGAGGGCCGTACTGGCTGTTGCTGGTGGCCCGTTTCGTGCAGGGCATCGCCGGTGGGATCGCATGGGTCGCGGCCCTCTCCCTGATCGCCGCCGCCACCGGAATCGAGAAACGAGGCCAGATGATGGGCATCGCCATGTCGACGGTGACCCTCGGGGTGCTCGCTGGTCCACCTCTGGGCGGTTTCCTGGTCGATGCCTTCGGGCCGGCCTCCCCGTTCCTGATCGCAGCGGCCGTCGCGATCGTGGACATCGCGCTGCTGCTGGCCCTGATCCCGGGATCCCCTCGGCAGAGCGACGACACCGCTGGTCCCCTCACCGTGTTGAGGGTCCGGGGCTCCGCCTCCATCGTCGCGGCCATTGGCGTCGGCGCGGCAGTTCTCGCCGCGGTGCAACCGGTCCTGCCCGGTCGCATCGGTGAACAGTCCTCCGCAAGCACCATCATCGGTGTGCTGTTCGGGATCGCCGCGCTGGTCGGCATCATCGCCAACCCGATTGTCGGGCACCTCATGACCTCGACGACACCCCGGTTGCTGGTCGGTGCCGGCATCGTCGCGGTCGCCGCGGCCCTGCTGGTCATCGGCTGGTCGTCCGAGCTCTGGCAGATCGGAATCGGTATGGGGCTTCTCGGCCTGTCCTCGGCGATGCTGCTCGCCCCGGCCACCACGCTGATCAGCGAGCAGGGATTTCGATCGGAGCCGCCGACCCTCGGGGGTTCGTTCGCGCTGTACAACCTCGCCTATGCTGCTGGCCTGACCATCGGTCCGCTGCTGACGGGGTTCGGTGTGCAACAGACCGGGTTCACCACCGCGATGGCGATCACCGCCCTGGTGTTCGCGGTTCTCGGTGGCGTCGCTCTCGTTCGCCTGCCCGCCGGGCTGGCGAGGACCACTGAATGAAGGACGTTCATGCGTGATGCAGAAACGCTGAGGCGTGTCCTCGCCCAACTCGACGGGCGGGGATACGCCTCGTACAAACAACTGACCGGCAGCTACCGGATCGGTACCGTCCGGCTTGTCATCGACCACGTGCAGGTCGACCCCTACGCCCCGCCGTCGCGGATGCGCATCATCGTCGACCGGGAGGTCGCGGATCTGCCCGCCGACCTGACCGACGACGCTGCGGGCAGGACCGCGGTATCCGACTTCCTCACACGCCGGTTCGCCGACGCCGCGCATCGGATGATCCCGAGGCCGGAGGGGACGGGAAACGGCGGGTTCGTGGGCATCGGCCGGCCCGGCCAGGAGGTGCTGGAACGCACCAGCGTCGCCGTCCTGGCGGACCGGGTCGAGGCCCGCATCGACGTCGGCCTGCCCGCATCCGGGCGCAGGGCCCGCGGACACCAGGCGGCCAGGCTCCTGACCGACCTCCTGCCGCGCGTCGCCGAGGCCGCCCTGCTGCACCGGAACCTCGACCGGCGTGCCCTGCGCGAACACGTCACCCTGCTGCGCGACCAGGAACACCTCCGCGGGCTCCTGCCGGGACGCGGGCTGGTCGCGTTCGTGGGTGACGGCGCGATCCTGCCCCGCCGCTCCGGCGATTCCGACCTGCCCCTCACAGGCGATGCGGTCGTGCCCTTCGAGAGCCCGGGAAACCTGCGGGTCGCCTTCGACCTGCCCAGCGGCCGCCGGGTCACCGGCATGGGCGTCCCCGAGGGTGTGACCGTGATCGTCGGTGGCGGGTATCACGGGAAATCGACGCTGCTGCGCGCGATCGAACGGGGCGTTTATCCCCACGTCGGTGGTGACGGCCGCGAATGGGTCATCACCCGCCCGGACGCGGTCACCATCCGCGCGGAGGACGGCCGGGCGGTCACTGGCGTGGACATCTCCCCGTTCATCACCAACCTGCCCTCCGGTACCGACACGCGCTGTTTCAGCACGACCAACGCCAGCGGCTCCACCTCCCAGGCCGCCAACCTCGTCGAGGCCATCGAGGCCGGAGCGTCGACGCTGCTGATCGACGAGGACACCTCGGCCACGAACTTCATGATCCGCGACGAACGCATGCGCGCCCTCATCCCCGCCGCCCAGGAACCCATCACCCCGTTCGTGGACCGCATCCGGCCCCTGTACGGCGAGCTCGGGACATCGACGATCCTCGTCGCCGGGGGCTCCGGGGCGTTCTTCGAGGTCGCCGACCACGTCATCGCCATCAACCACTACGTGCCCGTGGACGTCACCGAAAGGGCACACGACATAGCGGCCGCCCCGCCGTCCACCGAGGCGACGGAGCTCTTCAACGGCCTGCGGGCGGGACGCCCCGGGGGCGTGTCCCTGCCGCCATCCGGCACCGGCAAACCCGCCAAGGCGCGGAGCCGCACCAGGATCCAGTACGGCCGCGACGACATCGACCTCGCCGCGGTTCCGCAGCTGGTCGACGCCGCGCAGACGCAGGCCATCGCCCACGCGCTGGACCGCATCGGCGACCTCCTCGACGACCGGGCGGGCATGTCCGAGCGGATCGACGAACTGCTGCACCGCATCGACGAGAAGGGCCTCGACTGGCTCTCACCCCACCGCGGTCATCCCGGGCACCTCGCCCGCCCCCGCCGCCACGAAATCCTGGCAGCGGTCAACCGCCACCGGGGACTCCGGGCCCGGCCCTGACCTCTACGGAGGTTCTGTGGATCCCGAAACCGGTCGAACCGGACCACGGCCAAGGAGCAACCGTGCCGGAACCACCATCGACGGCTGGGAGACGGGCCCGGTGCCAGATCCTGGGACATGCGCGAGATGGTTTCGACACGATCTGTTCGCTGACGCTCGCGGGTCGGCTCAACCGGCTTCGGAAGGGTGGCTGGTGCTCGCGGGTCGGCTCAACCGGCTTTGAGGAGAGGAACCTCTCAGATCTCGAAACCCGGGTAGAGCGGGCGCAGATCCAGGGGCTTCGCCGCGCGATCCTTCGATCCCTCCGCGACCTCCGGGGACAGTTCGTACTTCGCCTTGCCCGGTTTACCGTCCTTCGTGGTGGTCGGGTGGTCTTCTTCAGCCGTCGGTACGGGGTCGACCTTGAAGGGGTTCCCGCTCTGCCGTTCACATTGACGGCGGTTCAGGGTGAGCGTGTCCACGTCGCCTCGGTGTCCCGGGCGTTGAGGAGCGGACGGGTCCCGAAGGGTAATGTTCATGAGCATGGCTTTACCGCCAACGCTGTGGTGATAGTCGTCCGTCCCACAACCGGATGCTGATGTCAACGTGCCGGTGGTGATGCGTGTGAGGTGTCCAAGGGAGAAGAGCCGCGGGAAGGTGATGATCCTCGTCCCCGAGAGAGGCAGTCAAGGGAAGGCGTGGGCGCTCCAAGGGGGTGTGTTGCGGGTGTTCCTGGAGAGGGGAGCCGGGTGGGGCCGGTGCAGTTTGGTCATGCGGGATGGGCGTCAGGGTGGCTTCTGGCCGATGTGGGTTCACTCGTGCGGAAGGAACGAAAATGGCGCTGATTCGCAACGGAAGCTACCTGAAACTGGCCTCGGCGATGGGTGTGTCGTCGGTCGGGGATGGGATCCGGCTTGTCGCTGCGCCGCTGCTGGCGTCGACGGTGACGCCGGATCCGCTGTTGATCTCCCTTGTCGTCGTGGCCAACCGGCTCCCGTGGCTGCTGTTCGGCCTGGCAGGCGGGGTCGTCGCGGATCGTTTCAAGCGGAAGTCGCTGATGGTGCTGGTCGACCTGTCGCGGTGCGTTTTGGTGGGGGCGCTCGCGGGGGCTGTGTTCTTCGACCTCGCCGGAATCTGGGTGCTGGCGGTCGTCAGCTTCTGCCTCGGTGTCGGCGAGACGGTCTTTTCGGCGGCGAACCAGGGCATGATCCCGGAGATCGTGGAGGACCCCGACGACCTGTCAGCGGCCAACGGCATCTTCTATGCGATGCAGGCGGCGTCGATGAATTTCATCGGGCCCGGGCTGGGCGGGCTGCTGTTCGGTTTTGCGCGCTGGCTGCCGTTCCTGATCGACGCGGTCTCGTTCCTGCTGGCCTCGGCGCTGGTGGCGCGCATCGCAGGCGGAGGACAGGCGCCCGGCAGCGGCGAGGTGGGGATGTGGCAGGCCGTGCGGGAGGGCGTCGCGTGGTGCCGGGGCAAGTCTGTGGTGGTCGCTTTGTTGTCGGTGATGGGCGTCGTCAACTTCGCCCAGAGCGGGGTGCTGGCGGTCATGGTGATCTACGTCACGAACGACCTGGGCGCATCAGCGACGGCGTTCGGCGTCGTGTTGAGCATCTCCGGCGCAGGAGGTGTGCTCGGAGGGGCCCTGGCTTCCGTGGCCGATCGGAAACTGGGTTTCAGCTACGTTCTGCCGGTGGGGGTGGCCCTGGCGGGGCCGTTGCTGCTCCTGATGATCGCTTCAAGCAATCTTGTGCTGCTTGCCGGCTGCCTGTTCTTCAACTCGTTCTTCGGCATCATGGTCAGCGTCCTGGTCGCCTCTCTGCGGCAGAAGATCGCTCCGCGCGAGCTTGCGGGCAGGGTGGCGAGCGTCCAGGCGTTCATGGCCATGGGAATCGCGATGCCCGGCGGTGCGCTGCTGGGCGGAGTCACCGCGGAATTGCTCGGAGTCCGATCGGTCTTCATCCTCTCCGGGGCCCTGTGCCTGCTGCTGTCCCTGGCGACAGCCCGCAGCCTGCGCCCGCGCGCACTGAGACGAGGCATCGCAGAGCTGATGGCGAAGGCGTCGCCGACGAAGTGATCCATGCCCCGGCGGACTGATTCGCTTGACTAACCAGCCGGAGCGCCATCCCGCCCGGCGGTACGAACCGGACGGGGGCGCAGAATCCGCGCGCACCGGGCTCTTGCGGGAGCAGGAAGGTCGTGCAGGGCGACACCAGCGCAGCGAAACCGCCGAGCGCGAGCAGCACTCGACTGCGGGATGTACCGGCCCCTTTCTGCCGGGGTTTCCTCAGGCTGAGTCAGACGAACAGCTGAAGGAACGCCCCGGCAGAAAGGGCCAGCAGCGGAATCAGATCGAAAACGTCGTCATCACAACGTCAGGCCCGGGTAGAGCGGGTGCAGATCCAGGAGCTTCGCCGCGCGATCCTTCGATCCATCCGCGACCTCCTGGGTCAGTTCGTACTTCGCCTTGCCCGGTTTACCGTCCTTCGTGGTGGTCGGGGTGGTCTTCTTCAGCACCTCGGTGATCATGGCCGCGACCTCGTCCATGTCGGAGGTGGTGAAGCCCCGCGACGTCAAAGCCGGGGTGCCGAGCCTGATGCCCGAGGTGTACCAGGCGCCGTTGGGGTCGTTGGGCACCGAGTTGCGGTTGGTGACGATGCCGGAATCCAGCAGCGCCGACTCCGCCTGCCGCCCGGTCAGGCCGAAGGAGGAGACATCCAGCAGCACGATGTGGTTGTCGGTGCCCCCGGTCACCAGGGTGCCGCCGCGTTTCAGCAGCCCCTCGGCGAGGGCGCGGGCGTTGTCGACCACCCGGTGCGCGTAGTCCCGGAACGCCTCGGTGCGGGCCTCCGCCAGGGCGACGGCCTTGGCCGCCATGATGTGCGACAGGGGACCGCCCAGCACCATCGGGCAGCCACGGTCGACGTCACCCGCGTAGTCCTTGGTCGCCAACACCAGGCCGCCGCGCGGGCCGCGCAGCGACTTGTGGGTGGTGGTGGTCACCACCTGGGCGAACGGCACCGGGTTCTCGTTGCCCGTGAACACCTTGCCCGCCACCAGGCCGGCGAAGTGGGCCATGTCGACCATCAGCACCGCGCCGACGGAATCGGCGATTTCCCTCATCTTCGCGAAATCGATGCGACGCGGGTAGGCGGAGTAGCCGGCGACGATCACCAGCGGTTTGAACTCGGCGGCCTGTGCGGCGAGGGCGTCGTAGTCCAGCAGCCCGGTTTCGGGGTTCGTGCCGTAGGAGCGCTGGTGGAACATCTTTCCCGACACGTTCGGTCGGAACCCGTGGGTCAGGTGCCCGCCCGCATCCAGGCTCATGCCCAGCAGCCGCTGGCTGCCGAACCGTGCCCGCAGCGTCTCCCAGTCGGCCTCGGACAGCTCGGATACGTTCCTCGAACCGAACTCCGTCAGCGCCGGGGTCTCGATGTGATGCGCCAGGATTGCCCAGTAGGCGGTCAGGTTCGCGTCGATCCCGGAGTGGGGCTGTGCGTAGGCGTATTCGGCGCCGAACAGTTCACGCGCGTGCTCCGCGGCCACGGACTCCACCACGTCGACGTTCTGGCAACCCGCGTAGAACCGGTGGCCGATGGTGCCCTCGGCGTACTTGTCGCTCAACCAGGTGCCCATTGTCGCGAGCACCGGCAGGCTGGCGTAGTTCTCGGAAGCGATCAGCTTCAGGGATGCGCGCTGGTCGGTCAGTTCGTCGCGGATCGCCTGGCAGATCCGGGGCTCGATCTTCCCGATCACATCCAGCAGGGTCCTGTAAGCGCCTGAAAGCGCCGTTGCATCAGTCACATCTACTCCTCTGGGGAATTGGTGGTGGGACCAAATCTAGTCCCCGGGGAGCGGTCGTGAGGGCCGAACCCCAGGGGAAAGACCTGACCGGACAGCTGTTCGAGGCGTCTCAGGCCAGTCGCCACCGGCTGATGGCCTGGGAGTCCTCGAGAAGTTCCGCGAACAGCCCCTCGGTTTTCGCCAGTTCGGTGGGGGAGCCCTGCTGCACGACCTGGGTGACCTGACCGGCCTCGCGGCCACTCAGCACCGCCACCGAGTGGGCGTTCATGATGGTGCTCAACCGGTGGGCGATCACCACCACCGTGCGACCCCGGGAGAGTTCCTCGAGGGTCGTGGTCAGGACCGCCTCGTTCTCGGCGTCCAGCGCCGAGGTGACCTCGTCGAGCAGCAGGATCGGGGCGTCCTTCAGGAAGGCGCGGGCGATCGAGACGCGCTGCCGTTCACCACCGGACAGGCGCAGTCCGCCCTCGCCGACGGGGGTGTCGAGTCCCTGCGGCAACCGTTTCAGGGCCCCCTCCAGGCGGGACCGGCGGATGGCCTCGTCCACCTCCTCGTCGGTGGCCCCGGGTTTGGCGATGCGGACGTTCTCGCGGATGGTGGTGTTGAACAGGTACACGTCCTGGAAGACCATCGAGATCATCGACATCAACTGCTCCGTGGCGATGTCCCTGACGTCGACCCCGCCGATGGTGACCCGCCCGGCGGACACGTCCCAGAACCTCGCCGCCAGTTTCGTCAGCGTCGACTTGCCACAGCCCGAAGGCCCGACGATCGCGGTGATCCGGCCCTGTGGCGCATCCAGGGAGAAGTCCTGGAACAGTGGGGCATCCGGGTCGTAGGAGAAGGTGATGTCCTTGAACCCGATGTCGTGGTTCCCGGGAACTTGTGGTTTCTCGGGTTCGGGCATCACGGGGGTGTCCAGGATCTTCCCGATGGCCTCCAGCGAGATCTCGCACTTCTGGATCTCCCCTTGGTACAGCAACGCGTGGGTCATGGGGGTCACGAACCGGGTGGTCATCACCACGACGGCCACGAAGGTGGCCAGATCCAGCGACCCGTCCAGGGCGAACGCCAGCCCGAAGGCCAGAACCCCGGCGAAGACGGCGTGGGTGATCACCAGCAGGGTCCCCAAGGGCGGGCCCTGGAGCTTGAGCAGCCGGTGAACGCCCTGGTTCTCCGCCTCCAGGGTGCTCCGGATGGGGGGCCACTGCATGCCGGCCAGGCCACGGGCCCTGAGGACGGGCTGGAGCTGGGCGTACTCGATCAGCCTTCCCGCGCTGGCCGAGCTGAGCACGGGTTCCTGGGCGTGTTCCTGCTTGATGCTGCGCAGACCCCAACGCCACACCAGATAGGTGAAGGGCAGGCTGACCGCCATCACCAGGGCCAACCGCCAGTCGAAGAAGAAGGTGGCCACCAGCACGGTGCCGGGAATCACGATCGCCGAGACCAGGTTGGGCAACACCACCGATGCCAGGTGGGAGAGGATGCCCACCTCGCTGGATACGGCGGCGGCCACGTCCCCGGCGCTCCGGGCCCGGAACCAACCCAGCGGGAGAGCCGAGACCCGGCGCCCGATCTTCGAGATCAGGTTGCCGCAGACGTCGATGACGCTGATGCGCATGGCCATGACCATGCTGATCCAGTTCACCAGGAAGGCGGCGGCCCCGAGACCGATCAGAACCCACAACCACGTCAGGGAGGACGCCGGATCCGGGCCCAGGAAGGCCCGCAGGAAGGGGATCAGGGCCACGAAGGCCAGGCCCTGCAGCAGCGCGGAGACGGCGTAACCGGCGATCAGAGCGTTCACGACTCCCGGTTTGTCGAGGTAGCGACGGAACTGCTTCAGCATGCCTGTTCCTTTCCCCTGGGCCCTTCCAGGGCGTGGGCGATGTTGGTCTGGTTCCGCCACAACCGGGCGTAGGGGCCGTCCTGGGTCAGCAGGTCGTCGTGGGTGCCCAGCTCGACGAGCCGGCCCGCGTCGATCACGGCTATCTGGTCGACGCCCTGGATCGTGGAGAGCCGGTGGGCGATCACGATCACCGTGCGTTTCTGGGCCAGGTTGCTGATGGCCTGCTGGATCAGACGTTCGGAATGGCTGTCGGCCTGCGCCGTCGCCTCGTCGAGGATCAGGATGGGGGATGCGGCCAGGAAGGCCCGCGCAATCGTCAGGCGCTGCGCCTCACCCCCGGAGAGATGGGCGCCCTCACCGATGATCGTGCCGTAGCCGTCGGGAAGCTGCATGATGCGGTCGTGAATGCAGGCGGCCCTGGCGGCCTCCTCGATCTCGTGTTCGGTCGCATCCGCGTTCCCGAGGGCGATGTTTGCGCGGACGGTGTCGGTGCTGAGCATGACATCCTGGAAAACCAGCGACATCGACGAGAGCAGTTCCCGCGAGGGCTGGTCCCGCACGTCGCGCCCGTTGACGAGCACCGTCCCGGAATCGACGTCCCAGAACCGTGCGATGAGCCTGGCCAGCGTGGATTTCCCGCCGCCGGAGGGGCCGACCAGCGCCGTGACCGTGCCCGGTGGGCATTTCAGGGAGAGCTCCTGGATGACCGGTTCCCCGGGGTCGTAGGAGAAACTGACGTCGCGGAACTCCACCGCGGGGGCTTCCTCCTCCGGGGCGATCTCGGCGTTCGGTTCGGACAGCTCCGGGGCCTGCAGGATGTGCAGGGTGCTGTTCGCGGCCTGCTTCGCCGCGTACAGGTTCTGTGACATCTCCATCAGGGTCAGCAGCCCCTCGGGCAGCCCGACCCACACCAAGGCGAAGGCCACCACCGTCACCGGCGACAACCATCCCTGGAGCGTGAACACCAACCCCAGCCCCATCGTCGCGGCGAACACCGGGCCGGGCCGCAGCAGCGATGCGATCAGGCTCAGGCCGATGCTCTGCTTCTGCATCCATACCAGGGAAACCTTGGAGAACCTCTTCTGCGCCTCGTCGAAACGTCCGAAGACTTCTGCGGTCATGCCGAAGTTCTTGACCTCCTTGATGCCGTCCACCAATTCCACCGTCCGGTCCGAAAGCTGCCGCTCGGCCTCGGCGTAATCATCGAACACCTTCCTGATCCCCGTCATGCCGGTCGCATACACCACGACCGAGAGCAGCAGGTAGCAGCCGATCAGCAGACCGGCGAAGCGCCAGTCCAGCCAGAACAGGTAGCCGAGGCTGACCAGCAGGCTGATGAAGGAATTTGCGAAGTCGCCGGCCAGGTGCGCCACCAGGGAGTGGATGTCGGCGGTGTCGTTCGAGACGGCCTGCCGGATGCGACCCGAACTCCGGGCCGAGAACCAGCCGAGGTTCACGACCCCCAGTTTGCCGATGAGCCGCTGCCGGAGCTCGTGACGGAGCCTCGCCTCCGCGGTGTGATTGTTCCCCAGCGCGTAGGTGTAGGAGAGCGAATGGACCACCATGCACACCACAGCGGCGATCACCCACCCCCACAGGTGCGCGGAATCCGGGTTCCCCGCCAGTAGGGAACGGGTGATCTCGACGATCGCTATGTAGGGCACCACCTTGAACACCGCTCCCAGAGCGGCGAGGGTGAACCCCAGGTACATCGAGCCGCGTGCGCTGCGGACCAGATCCCACACGGACCTCGGGGTATTCGCGGGAACGGCGTCGGATACAGAAGATTGCGTTGACATGATGTCTCTTCCAGATAGAAGGCAGGCATGCCTAAATTAGCATTCTGGGGGTATACCCCTACAAGGGGGTGAGGCTTCCGAGACGCTGGTCCAAGGCGGCTGACTTGCAGTTGACGTTGCGTAACCTGCGAGTCTCGGGTGCATGAAGATAACCGTGCTCGATTCGTTGGCGGCGACCCGGGAGATCCTGGACGCGCCCGCCGCCGACCGCACCGCCCTCATCCGTCGTATGCGATCCCCCGTGGACGGCATGTACCCGTTCATTCCCGGGGGCCCGGACCGGTTCGCCATGCACGAAGGAACCTTCGGTTTCCCGGTCGAAGGAGCCGATGAGCAGCTGCGCGCCGGGCTGGGGGAGCTTGAGGAGGCGCGGGTCCGGGAGCGTGTGGAGGCGGGGATCCACCAGGCGGCCCGGGCGCTCACCGCGGCCGATCCCGGCCTGGTTCTCCCCGGGGAGTTGATCGTGCTGGTGACCTTGGGTGACCCGACGGACACCCACTTCATGGAGGAGATCCAAGGGCTGTCGGCGTTCGGCGGAATCCCCGGATTCATCGAGCTGACGTTGTGGCCGAACCGCGTGGTGTGCGACCGGATCGAGGCCATCGCCGCCCACGAGTTCCACCACAACGTTCGCTACGGACAGGGCGGGATCGCGTGGGACCCGATGGCGGTTGCCCTCGGCGAGCAGATCGTCGCCGAGGGGCTGGCCGATGCCTTCGCCAGGGAACTCCACGGCCGGCGCGGTTACACGCACTTCGCGGTGCCGTGCCTGGGAGACGACGCCGCCGTGGCGAAGGTGATCTCCGGCATGGAGATCACGGGAATGTGGAACTTCACCCCCTGGGTGCTCGGCGACGCCTCCGCCAGGAGATACGGTGCCGCACCGGTGGGATTGCCGACCGGAGCGGGATACGCAGCGGGGAACCGGATCGTCGACGCATACCTGGAGCGGTGCGGAACCACCGCCGCGGCCTCGGTGCACACGGATTGGAGAGTCGTCGCTGAGGCCGGTGTGGCAGCCTTGGACGTGACGAACCGCTTCGGGGAATGAGGGACATGTGGTGGAGTGGCCGACCGGGGAACTGGCGAGACGCGCCGGCATCTCGCCCCGGACGCTGCGCCACTACGACCAGATCGGCCTCCTGACCCCGACCCGGACCTCCGGATCCGGGCTGCGTTTCTACGACGCCTGGGCCGTCGCGCGACTCCAACGCATCCTGCTGCTCCGCGAAACCGGAATGCCGTTGGCCGGCATCGCCGAGCTCCTGGATGGCGAAACGGAGGGTCAGGAGGACGAGGCGCTCGAAGAACAGATCCGGCGGCTGCACCGGGAACGGGACGCCCTGGACCGGAAGATCCGGGCCGTGGAACACCTTCTCGAGGCGCGCCATGAAGGGAGGGCGCCGAAACCGGACGTGCTGCTCGACGGGTTCAACGACCTTTATGAGGAAGAGGTGGTCGCGCACTGGGGTCGCGAGGCCTACCAGGCGGGCCATGACTGGTGGCACGGCAAGACCCTCGTCCAACAGCAGGCGTGGAAGAAGCGCTCGGAACGGCTCGTCGCCGACTGGGTTCGCGCCCAGCGGGCCGGGGTCACGCTGGACTCCCCGGAGGTGCGTCGGCTCGTGGACCGGCACGTGGCCTGGCTCGGTGAGATCCCGGGAACCCCGACGCACACCGGCGACAGGGAACGCTCATCGACCATGATCCGCGGGCTCGCCCGCATGTACGTGCAGGACCCCGCGATGCGGCACGCATTCGGGGGGCGGGCCGGCGCCGAGTTCGTCCGCGACGCGCTCCTGCTGCACATCGATGAGGAACAGGAATGAAGACACCCGGGACCGGTATCACGCGTCCCGGCATGAAAGGCTTCGGACATGCGAATCATCATTGGCGCTCCGGACAACGGAGCCGTGCTGAAGGAAGCGCTCAAGGAGAAACTTGCGGGCGACGAACGGGTGAGTGCCCTGGTGGACCTGTCCACGCCGGACATCACCTACCCGGAGCTTTCCTTCCAGGCGGGCCTGGCCATCGCGGAGGGAAGAGCTGACCGGGGCATCCTCGTGTGCGGCACCGGCATCGGCACCGCCATCGCCGCCAACAAGGTGCCGGGAATACGGGCCGCGACCGCCCACGACCTGCTGACCGTCCGGGGATCGGTGGAGAACTACGACGCCCAGATCCTGTGCATTGGTCAGAACGTCATGGCGGCACCGGCGGCCTGGGCCCTGGTGGACATCTGGCTCGACCTGCGTCACGACCCGGCGAGCAGCTACGGTCCCAGAGTCGGTGAGATCTCGGCCTACGAGACCCGCTGCTGACCGATCTCGTAGAGCGCGATGGAAGCCGCCACCGATGCGTTGAGCGACTCCACAGCGGAGGTGATGGGGATCGAGACCAGGGCGTCGCAGTTCTCCCGCACCAGACGCGCCAGGCCCTCACCCTCGGAACCGACCACCACCACGACGGGGCCGTCGAGCCCCGGAATGCCCGACAGCGGGGTGTCGCCCTCACCGGCCAGACCGACGACGGTGAAACCGGCCCCGGAGGCGCGGCGCAGCATCTGGTTCAGGTTCGTGACCCTCGCGACGGGAATGCGTGCCGCCGCTCCCGCGGAGGTCTTCCACGCGGCGGCCGTCATGGAGGCCGACCGGCGGGCCGGGATTACCACCCCCTGCGCGCCGAAGGCGGCCGCCGACCGGATGATCGCGCCCAGGTTGCGGGGATCCGTCACCTGGTCGAGGGCCACGACGAGACCCCGCGACGGAACCTCGAAGGCCGCGTCGAAAATGTCCTCGACATCCGTGTAGTCGAAGGCGGGAAGTTGCAGGGCCACCCCCTGGTGGACGAGACCGCCGGTCACCCGGTCCAGTTCGGCCCGAGTTGCCTGCAGCAGCGGGAGCGAGTGTTCGGCCGCGAACTTGAGGATGTCGCGGAGCCGGTCATCGCGCTCAGCCCCCTCGGCGACGTAGGCCTGCTTCACGGGCAGACCGGCTGTGAGGGCCTCCAACACCGGGTTGCGACCCACCACCCAATCCACCCCCACCGGGGCGTGGCCGGTTTTCGCTTTCGGGCGGTTCGCTTGGCGTTTCAAAGCCTCCTGTTTGGCCTTGTACGCCTTGTGGTAGACGCGGTCCTCGGCCTTCGGGGTGGGGCCCTTGCCCCGCAGCGAACGGCGGATCCGCCCGCCCGAACCCGCGGTGTTGCCCTTGCCGCGGCTCCTGGCCCCGGGTCGTCTCGAGTTTCCTGCCATCTACTTCTTCTCCAGACTCCAGCGAGCCCCTTCCGGGGTGTCGGTGATGCTCAATCCCGCCTCGGTGAGGGTGTCGCGGATGGCGTCGGCGCGTCCCCAGTCCTTGGCGGCCCTGGCCTCGGCGCGTTGCTCCAGCAGCGTGGAGACCAGCCGGTCCACGACGGGGGTCAGGTCGTCGCCCCCGGGGGCGGTGGCCCACGGGGCGTCACCGGGGTTGATTCCCAGGATGCTGGTCATTTCGGCGACCGTGGCGTACAGGTCGGCGGCCCCCGGGTCGCCGTCGCCCAGGGCCTTGTTCCCCGCCCGCACGGCCTCGAAGAGCGTGGCCACCGCGGCCGGGGTGGCCAGGTCGTCGTTCATCGCGGCCTCGAACGCCTCCCAGAACGGTCCCCCTGGCGTGCCGTGCGCCAAACCGCGCTTGCCGGCGGAAGCCAGGAAGGAGTCGATGCGTTCGATGCCCTTTTCCGCCTCGGCCAGGGAACCCCGGGTCTGCTCGTCGGCGGGGGAGAACTCGATCTGGCTGCGGTAGTGGGGGGCCAGCAGGAAGAACCGCACCGCGCGCGGATCGAAGGCCTTCGTGACCTCCGAGACCAAGGCGGTGTTTCCCAGCGACTTGCTCATCTTCTCGCCCGCCATCGTCACCCAGGCGTTGTGCATCCACACCCGGGCGAAACCGCGTCCGGCCCCAGCGGACTGGGCCAGTTCGTTCTCGTGGTGCGGGAAACGCAGATCGATGCCGCCGCCGTGGATGTCGAAGGTGTCGCCGAGGTATTTCCCGGACATGGCGGAGCACTCCAGGTGCCAGCCGGGACGTCCCCTGCCCCAGGGCGTGGGCCAGGACGCGGTCTCGGGTTCCTCGGGTTTGCGTCCCTTCCACAGCGCGAAGTCGCGGGGATCGCGTTTGCCGCGCGGATCGGCGTCCTCCGCGGCGGCCATCTCGTCGACCTTCTGGCCTGACAGTTCCCCGTAACGCGGCCAGGATCGCACGTCGAAGTAGACGTCCCCGGAACCGTCGTCGGCAACGTAGGCGTGGCCGCGTTCCAGCAGTTCCTCCACCAGCTCGATCATCTCCGGGACGTGACCGGTGGCGCGCGGCTCGTAGGTGGGGGGCAGGCACCCGAGCGCGGCGTAGGCGTCGTGCAGTTCCCGTTCGAAGCGGTAGGCGTGCGCCCACCACTCGATACCTGCCTCCGCGGACTTGGCGAGGATCTTGTCGTCGATGTCGGTGACGTTCGCGACGACTGTGACGTCGAGTCCCTGATGCGTCAACCAGCGGCGCAGCACGTCGAAGACCACTTCCTTGCGGATGTGCCCGAGATGCGGTGAGGCCTGCACCGTCAATCCACAGTGGTAGATCGACACCTTCCCGGGGACCAGGGGAACGAACTCCTCGACGGCTCGGGTGGCGGTGTTGTACAGGCGCAGATTCACCCTGCGGAGTCTAGTGCCGCCCGGCGCCCGGCGTCAGCGGACGACCCGAAATCACGCGATCCCTGATGGCGGAAAAGTACAGTAACTGGTGTCGGATAGGTACAGTTTGGAACGACGAAAAAGTATAGTAGACGCCTGCGGAAGGAGGCGACGTGGCATACATGAGACGTCTGATCGACGATGAACTGGACGTGTTGATGCCGGATCTGGCGGCGATCGCGCTGGACGGTCCCAAAGGGGTTGGGAAAACGGCCACGGGGCTGGAGCGCGCGGGGACGGTGCTGCGGGTCGACCAGCCCGAAACCGCGATCATGCTCGAGGGAGATCCGTACTCCTGGATTGGTCGCAGGCCTCCCATACTGGTGGACGAGTGGCAACGACTGCCGTGGACCTGGGACACGGTTCGCCGGGCGGTTGACGATGGAGCTGCCCCTGGGACATTCCTGCTGGCGGGAAGCGCCACGCCCGGGAACGCCAGGACCCATTCGGGGGCGGGCAGGATCGTGTCCTTGCGGATGCGGCCGATGTCTTTACCTGAACGCTGTCTCGTGCAACCCGCGGTCAGTTTGGCGGAACTTCTGACGGGATCCCACACTCCGGTGGAAGGCGCCTGCGATTTGAAACTCGCCGATTACGTCAGGGAGATCGAATCCTCCGGGTTCCCGGGTATCCGCTCACTCGGCAACCGGGCCAGACGGGTGCAACTCGAATCGTACCTGACACGAGCTCTTTCCCGTGACTTGGCGGAGGAGCGAGGAATCCAGGTGCGACGCCCGGCCACTCTGCGTGCCTGGGCCGCTGCGTATGCCCACGCATCGTCCTCCACGAGCACTTGGGAGAACATCCGACGCGACGCCACCCCGGGAGACGGTGATCTCCCGACGAAGGCAACGGCCATCAACTACCGGGACTGGCTCACATCCCTGTGGCTGCTCGATCCGGTGCCACCATGGCTGCCTATCGGAACCGGGATACGCAACCTGGGACGCAGCGAGAAACATCAGCTGGCTGATCCGGCTCTGGCTGCTCAACTGCTTCGCGTCAGGGAGGTGGATCTTCTCCGTGGCGGCCTTGTCGCCCCCCACGCCGGTGGTCTTCTGGGCGCGCTGTTCGAAAGCCTGGCCACGTTGACGGTCCGTGTGCTGGCCCAGACGGCGGAGGCCACCACATCTCACCTCCGGACGGATCGGGGACGGCATGAGATCGATCTGATCGTCGAGGGCCACGACGGCCGTTGCGTCGGGATCGAGGTCAAGCTCACCACCGCCCCCGGGGACGCCGATGTGCGGCACCTGCTCTGGCTGCGCGAGACGGTTCCGGAGCGGATCGCGGATCTTGTGATCCTGACAACCGGTGAGCATGCCTATCGGCGCCGGGACGGGGTGGCCGTCGTTCCGCTGGGACTTCTGGGGCCCTGAGCCCGTGCCGCGAATCCGACGGCCGGGAGAAAAGAGAAGAGGAACCCTGAAACCATGCGAACTGAAAGAGTGCGGCGTTACTGGGACCGGACCGCGACTCGCTACGACGAGCGGGTGGCTCGGGTGGAGGAGCGTTATCTGGTGCCGAGCCGCCGATGGGTGTGCGAAAGGGCGGTGGGGGAGGTCCTCGAGGTCGCAGTCGGGAGCGGACTCAACCTGCCGCACTACCCACCGGAGGTGAAGCTGATCGGGGTGGACCTGAGCGAGGGCATGCTGCAGCTGGCGAGAAGACGCGCGGCCACCGCCCGGTGTGAGGTCGAGCTGCTGCGGGCCGACGGGGCGCGGCTGCCGTTCGGGGACGAGTCCTTCGACGCCGTGGTGTGCACCTTCTCGTTGTGTGGTTTCCCCGACCCGCGTGCCGGAGTGGCGCAAATGGTCAGGGTGCTGCGACCGGGGGGATCGCTGCTGCTCGCGGACCACGTCGGATCCACCAATCCGTTCATCAGACTCGGCCAGTGGGCGTTGCAGACGATCACCATCCTGACCGAGGGTGAGCACTGGACCCGGCGTCCCAGACGCTACGTCGAGGCCCTCGGGGTTCCCGTCGTCGAGACCGGCAGGCTGCACCACGGCATCATCGAGAGGCTTCACGCCTCACGCAGGGTACGGTGAAATGCATCGGTGCAGCCCGTCGGAGGTGGGGCGATCAGGAATCCCGGGCCGCCTTGGCGCGCAGGGCATCGATGTCGAAACCGAAGGTGACGGGGATGGCCGGGTCGTTGGCGCCGTCCTCCCACGGGTCGTAGGGCTTCTCGTACTGGTCGTCCACGAATCCCTGGGAGGGGTCGTACTTGTTGGCCAGTTCCTGCCCGACGGGCTCCACGTTGCTCATGTGTTCGTCGGGCAGCGTGGCCAGCACATCCGCGATGTAGCCGGTGGCGGCCTCCTCGATGGAGACCTCCCGGTTCTCCCGCTGCGACTGGTACCAGCGGTAGTCCAGGAGTTCGTGGAAGAACTGCGCTGGTTCGCGTTTGCCCTCCAGATGGGCCGGGATGCGGCTGACAGCGGGCTCGAAGACCTCCGTCAGCCACTTGTGGGCCATCACCGATTCGCTCATGTTCCCGGGCAGTTTCGCCCGGAAGGTGTCCATATCGTTGAGCAGTCTGCGTGCCTGATGCTCCTCCGCGTCCAGCCCGGTCAGGCGCATCAGGCGCCGAGCGTGGTGCCCGGCTTCAACCACTTTCGGTTGCATGCGGATGGTGCGGCCGTCCGGGGAGGTCTGCACATCGATCTCGGCGACGTCGAACCCCAGCGCGTTCAGGCGACGCACCCGACCCTCGAGCCGGTACATCTCGGAGTCGCTGAACTCCTCAACCCCGGTCAGCTCCGCCCACAGGCTGTGGTAGCGCTCCTCGATGGTGTCCACCAGCCACTGCGGGTCCAGTGAGGGATCCAGCATCCCACCGGCCTCCAGGTCGCAGAACTCGCCGAACAGGTTCGTGCGCGCGATCTCCAGGTCGTGGGCGCGCTGCCCGGCGGTCAGGGTGGGATGCACCTCGCCTGTCTCGGCGTCCACGAGGTAGGCGGCGAACTCGCCGGCGTCGCGCCGGAACAGGATGTTCGACAGGGACACGTCGCCCCAGTAGAAGCCGGTCAGGTGCAGCCGGGCGAACAACGCCACCATGGCGTCCAGCAGCCGGTTCACGGTGTCGAGTTTCACGCCTGAGTAGAACAGCGCCCTGTAGGGAAGAGAGAACGGCAGGTGCCGGGTCAACAGAATCGGGTCCAAGGGATCGCGATCGTTGGTCTGTCGCCCGAGAACCACCCCTACGGGTTCAACGGACGGCACCCCCAGACGTCTCAGCTCGGTCAACTGACGGTACTCATGTACCGCCACCTCCTCCAGGATCTCCTTGGCCGCGAGGATCTCGTCACCCACCTGGATGAAACGAACCACGTGCCTGGAGATGCCTCGGGGCAGCGCGACCAAGTGCTGCGTCGGCCACGCCTCCAGTGGCGTGTTCCAAGGCAGCCGGATCAGCGCTGCATCTGGCTTGGCAGCTAGGAATCTGGGCACAAACCAACATTACCTGTTTTTCGCGGTAATGGTACCCATTTGGCCTCTTATCTCAATTACAGGATCTTTTACTTGTCACGGAGGAATTGTCGGGTCGTTCACGGAAATCTCTACGCGTGTGTCGGTTCGAATCGCCTGAGCAGGTCGGTGAAGGCCGCGGACGCCTCTCCCGGGCCTCCGGTCCCAGGCGCGGAACGTCGGTTTTGCGACCAGACCGAACTCGTGCAGCACGAACCGGCGAATGGGTTCCGGGACGACGCCCTCCCCGAGCTCGCGGGTGACCGCCTTGGCCCGGACCAGGGCAGTGATCGCGTCCATGACGTCCTCGGCCGGGGGCTTCCTCGAGCAGCGCCGACAGGTTCATCGGGGGAACCGGAGAACCCAGCGTGCGCGTCCAGTGCAGGGCCGCCGCGGGGCGGATGGCGTAGAGCAACTTCTTCAGGGAGACCCTTCCGCCCTCGGCCGCGCCCGACCGGTTCCAGTGAGCGCGGCCGACGTGGAGGTAATGACGCCGGATGGCATCGTGATCCACCACAGCGCGACACACGTCCAGCAGCTCCTCGGCGAACGCGGGCTGTCCGCGGCAGATCAACGGGGAACGCAACCACTCCAGGACGGTTGCGTTGCTGCGCGCCGCGAGCCGGATCGCCTTGATCAGGTCCCAGCCATTGACGTCGAGCACATCGTCCAAGGGAGTCTCGATGACGTCCCGCGGACGTCACGGCGACAGGTAGTCGTCGTGGCGGCGCACGTAGAAAACCGGCAGTCGCAGTCGGAGTCCGGGGACGGGAACCCCCAGGCGCGGCTGCCGGACTTGACCGCCCACAACACCCGGACGCCGTGGTCGCGTTCCACCTCGTCCAGGCGGGCCTGGATCCTTTCGACGGTTGCCGCGTCGAAGCCGTCGGTGAGGGTGCAGATCATGCCGACATGGTGGGGGCGGCTGCGCCGCGGCTCGTCAGTAGGTGGTGATTCCCCGCGCCCGGAACTGGTTCCTGACCCTCTCGATCAATTCCTTCGAGGGAGGTGATGTGTCGGCCAGCTTGTAGGGCAGCTTCAGGGTGGCCCACTTGTCGCGGCCCATCTGGTGGAAGGGCAGCACCTCCACCCGGGTCACGACGGAGATCTGCTCCACGATCCCGGCCACCGCCTCCACGTTCTCGACGGCGTCGGTGAGGTCCGGAACCAGCACGAACCTGATCCACACCTCCTCGGTTCCGCGTTCAGACAGGCGTCGTGCGAAGTCCAGGGTCGGCTGCAGTTCCCGGCCGGTGGCCTTCCGGTACACCTCGGGGATGCCGGATTTGATGTCCAGCAGTACCAGATCGAGGTCGTCGAGGAGGGCATCGGAGGCGTTGGCACCCAGGAAACCTGAGGTGTCGATCGCGGTGTGGATGCCGAGTTGTTTCGCCTCGTGAAGCAGCCGGCCCACGAAGGCGGGTTGCATCAGGGGCTCGCCCCCCGAGACCGTGAGGCCGCCTCCCGTGGTGCGGAAGATCCTCCGGTAGCGCTTCAACCGGCCCACCAGGTCGTTGAGCCGCACCGGCTGGCCCTTGGCGGCGAACATGGTGTCGGGGTTGTGGCAGTACAGGCAGCGCAGCGGGCATCCCGAGAGGAACACCGTCATCCGGGTGCCGGGGCCGTCGACGCCGGTCACCAGCTCCCACGAGTGCATGGACGCCAGCTCACCGGAGCGTACCTGCTCCAAGTGGTCGTGGCGTTCAAGATCGTCGGTGATGTCGATGCCCGCCACACCGAAACCACCGGGCCGCAGCCGGGGGGTATCCAACACAACTGGTTGGGGGCGGTATTCGCCCGTGATCCCGTCGGCTGCGGCCGATGCCGTCGTCTGGGTCACTCAGGAACCCTGGTGGAAGGTACGGGACAGCACGTCGCGCTGCTGTTCCTTGGTGAGCTTGACGAAGTTCACGGCGTAGCCGGAGACGCGCACCGTCAGGCTCGGGTACTTCTCCGGGTTCTCCATGGCGTCCTCGAGGGTTTCGCGGTTGAGCACGTTGATGTTGGCGTGGAACAGGCCAGGCACGTCGCCGCGGACCTCGCGGGCCGCTTTCATGTCGGAAATACGCTCGTCAAAGGTTTTGATTGCCATTTTTCTTTCTCCTGGGTTGGTTGATGAATCAGCAGCAGTCCTCGGGCACGAAACCGGCGTCGAGGATGCCCACGAGGTTGTTGACCTGTTCTTCCTTGGTGCGGCCGAGGCCGGACGGGGTGATGGTGTTGGTCAGGGAGATGCCGTCCAGGGCGTCGGAGTAGTCGAGCTTGCCCACCGAGAGCATCGAGGCGAGCATGCCGTGGTTGTCCACGCCGTTCTCGGGGTTGGCGCCCGGAGCGAACGGGGTGCCGGCCTTGTGACCCGAGGGGAACGAGCCCGTCGCCTTGCCGTAGACCACGTTGGAGGTGATCGTCAGCACCGACTGGGTCGGCATGGCGTCGCGGTACAGCGGGATTTCCTTGATCTTGCTCATCACGGTGTGGACGATGGCGGCGGCGATCTCGTCGGCCCGGTCGTCGTCGTTGCCGTAGGTGGGGAAGTCGCCCTCGGTGATGTAGTCGATCACGAGCCCCGTTTCGTCTCGAACGGGGGTCACCTTGGCGTACTTGATGGCCGACAGCGAGTCCGCGACGATCGACAGACCCGCGATGCCGCAACCCAGGGTGCGCACGATGTCGGAGTCGTGCAGCGCCATCTCGATCGACTCGTAGGCGTAGCGGTCGTGGCAGTAGTGGATGATGTTGAGGGCCTCGACGTAGGTTGCGGCCACCCAGTCGAGCATCTTCTCGTAGCGCATCCACACGTCGTCGAAGTCGAGGGGACCATCACCCACGACCCCCTCGTGGTCGGGAACGATCAGCTTTCCGCTCATTTCGTCGCGGCCACCGTTGATGGCGTAAAGCAGGGCCTTGGCGGCGTTCATGCGGGCGCCGAAGAACTGCATCTGCTTGCCGACGCGCATCGGCGAGACGCAGCACGCGATGGCGGCGTCATCGCCCCAGTGGGAGCGGATCTGTTCATCGGCCTCGTACTGTATCGATGAGGTCTCGATCGAGATCGCGGCGCAGAAATCCTTGTATCCCTTGGGCAGTTTCGGGTCCCAGAAGATCGTGATGTTCGGCTCCGGGGCGGGCCCCAGGTTGCGCAGCGTCTGCAGCAGGCGGAACGAGGTCTTGGTCACCAAGGAGCGGCCGTCCTCACCGATGCCGGCATCGGACCAGGTGGCCCAGTAGGGGTCGCCGGAGAAGATCTGGTCGTACTCGATGGTGCGCAGGAAACGCACGATCCGCAGCTTGATCACCAGGGCGTCGATGATTTCCTGGGCGTCCTCCTCGGTGATCAGGCCCGCGTCGAGGTCGCGCTGGAAGTAGCAGTCGAAGAACGCCGACAGTCGCCCGATGCTCATGGCGGCGCCGTCCTGCGATTTCACGGAGGCCAGGTAGCCGAAGTAGGTCCACTGCACGGCTTCCTTCGCGTTGCGCGCGGGACCGGAGATGTCGAAGCCGTAGCTGGCGGCCATGGCCTTGAGCTTCTTCAACGCCTTGATCTGCTCGGCGTGCTCCTCACGGAACCGTGCCCAGTGCTCCGAGAACGGGGCTTCGTCCACGGCGGCCTTGTCGGCCTGCTTGAACTCGATCAGCTTGTCCACCCCGTACAGCGCGACCCTGCGGTAGTCGCCGATGATGCGGCCGCGGCCGTAGGCGTCGGGCAGGCCGGTGATCACGTGTGCGGAACGGGCGGCGCGGATGCGGGGGGTGTAGATGTCGAAGACCGCCTCGTTGTGGGTCTTGCGGTACTTCGTGAAGATGTCCTTGACGTCCTGGTCGGGTTCCTTGCCCGCCTCGCGGATCGCGGTCTCCACCATGCGCCAGCCACCGTTGGGCATCATCGCCCGTTTCAGCGGGGTGTCGGTCTGCAGGCCGACGACCACGTCGTCGTCCTCGCTGATGTGGCCTGGGGCAAAGGCATCGATGTCGGCAGGAGTCTCGGTGTCCACGTCGTAGACGCGTCGAGCGCGCTCGACCGACAGGTAGTCCTTCTCCAAGGTGTCCCAGACCCGCAGGGTCTTGGATGTCGGGCCAGCGAGGAACGATGCATCACCTGTGTACGGTGTGTAGTTTCGCTGGACGAAATCCCGTACGTCGATCCTTTCCTGCCATGGTCCGGGGACGAAACCGTCCCAGGGGTCGGCTGGGGAGGGGCTCTCGGGAACGGTTTCCGTGAGGAGGGTCATGGGGCCTCTTTCCTTAGAACGTTGGGTCATCAGCGGTGACCGAGCCTGCGAATGGAACGTCAGGTGGGGCCACGGTGTGATGGTAAGCGTTTTGTGTGACGGATGAGCGGTTCATGTATCGATTGTCCGGCCAGTCTAACCAAACTGGTTCCCACGACCTCAAGGGGGTGGCGTGGCGTTATTCCCGTGCCCTCTCCAGGGCCTCGGAAACAGCTGCTGCCAAGTCCTCCGCGGACTCCAGGCCGATGCTGAGACGCAGCAGGCCGTCGCCGATCCCGGCGACTGCACGGGCCTCCGGGCTCATGCCGGCGTGGGTCATGGTCGCCGGGTGGCAGATCAGCGACTCCACCCCACCCAAGGACTCCGCCAGGTGGAAGACCTGCAGCCCCTGCAGGAAACGTTCGGCGGCGGGACGGCCACCCGCCAGGTCGATGCTCAGCAGCGATCCGAAACCGGACTGCTGCCTGGCGGCCAGTTCGTGTCCCGGGTGGGTTTCCAGTCCGGGCCAGTGCAGAGCGGCGACGGCGGGGTGTCCCTGCGCGGCGTCGACGACCGCCTCGGTGTTGATCGCGTGCATCCGGATGCGCGCATCCAAGGTCCGCAACCCCCGCAGCGCCAGGTAGGAATCGAAGGCGCCGGCGGTCAGGCCGAGGACGTTGGCCAACCAGTCCACGTGCTCCGCGGTCTCGGGGTCGCGGATTACCACGGCCCCCCCGACCACGTCGGAGTGCCCGTTGATGAACTTGGTGGTGGAGTGCAGCACATAGTCCGCGCCGAGGTCGATGGGGCGCTGCAGCAGCGGCGAGCAGAAGGTGTTGTCTGCCACCAGCTGCGCGCCGGCGGCGTGGGTGGCCTCGGCAACGGCCCCCAGGTCGGTGATCCGCAGCAGGGGATTCGACGGGGTTTCCGCCAGCACCATCGAGGCGCCGTCGAGAGCAGCAGCGAAGGCCGCGGGGTCGTTGAAGTCAACGAATCGCGCCTCCAGGCGGCCCCGGGTGGCGTGGTGGTTCAACAGCCGCCAGGTCCCGCCGTAGCAGTCGTGCTGGCAGACCACCACGCCGCCGACCGGGACCAGCTCCTCGACGAGCAGCGTCACGGCCGCCAGGCCCGTCGCCACCACTGTGGCGGCCGCGCCTCCCTCCAGGGTCGCCAAGGCGTCCGAGAGGAGGTCGCGGGTGGGGTTTCCGGCGCGGGAGTAGTCGTAGTCGCCCGGTTCCCCGGGGGCCGCGAAGACGTAGTTCGTCGAGAGATGGATGGGTGGCACGACCGCCCGGTGGGAGGTGTCCGTTCCGAGCCCGGAGCGCATCGCGCGGGTCCAGGTACCGAGTTCTGCCATGGCCGTCTCCTGTGCAGGGGCGTCAGATCCGGCCCCAAGCTACCGCACCCCGGCCGTGTTCTGGGCCCTCATCTCATCGGGTTCGTCCCGGTTCCGCCCGGATGGCTCTTGGCCGGTTCCCGGCCCGGTGAATGAAAAACGAGGTCCTGCGCCCCGGGGCGGGGCACAGGACCTCGTTCGTCTCAGGTGTTTCAGGAGATGCGTTCCTGGGTGGCGTTGCTGAACACGTGCACGCTCTCCGGATCGGCGGCGAGACGTACCACATCACCCTTGGCGGGCGCCTGGCGGGCGCCGACCCTGGCGACGATCTGCTGGGCGCCGACGAGCTCGTCCTCGCTCAGTCCGGCGAGGGTACCGTAAAGGTAGGAGTCCGCGCCGAGTTCCTCCACGACGGCGATGTCCAGACCGATGCCCTGCCCATCGGTGGCGATCCTGAAGGATTCGGGACGGATACCCAGGGTCAGGCTGGTCTCACCCCCGGCCTTTGCGAGGATCTCACGGGCCACGGGGACCACGTAATCGCCGACCCGGACGCCGCCATCGGCAACTTCGCCTTCCATGAGGTTCATGGCGGGGGAGCCGATGAAGCCCGCGACGAACAGGTTCTTCGGGGTGTCGTACAGGGCCAGCGGGGAATCGACCTGCTGCAGGATGCCGTCCTTCATCACCGCGACCCGGTCTCCCATCGTCATGGCCTCCACCTGATCGTGGGTGACGTAGACGGTGGTGACGCCGAGACGCCGCTGCAACGCGGCGATCTGGGTGCGGGTGGACACGCGCAGCTTCGCGTCGAGGTTCGACAGCGGCTCGTCCATCAGGAACACCTGCGGCTGGCGCACGATGGCGCGGCCCATGGCGACGCGCTGCCGCTGACCGCCGGAGAGGGCCTTCGGCTTGCGGGACAGGAAGTCCTCGAGCCCCAGCAGGTGGGCGGCCTCCCTGACCCGCTTCTCCCGTTCCGCCTTGGGCACGTTCTGCATCTTCAACGCGAAGCCCATGTTGTCGGCGACGGTCATGTGCGGGTAGAGGGCGTAGTTCTGGAAGACCATCGCGATGTCGCGATCCTTCGGCGGCAGGTCGGTGACGTCGCGGTCACCGATGAAGATCGAACCCGAGTTGACCTCCTCGAGGCCGGCGAGCATGCGGAGCGAAGTGGACTTGCCGCAGCCGGAGGGGCCGACGAGGACCATGAACTCGCCGTCGGCGATTTCCAGGTCGAGCTTGTCGACTGCGGCGCGATCCGAGCCGGGGTAGATACGCGAGGCTTCACGGTAGCTGACAGTGGCCATGCCACATTTCCTTTCCACGGGCAGGTACGTGCCCGACGATCCGTAGTGGTGGAAGTGACTCTTCCTCGCAGAACAGGGTAACAGTCGCCTATTTTCTCGTGTGAGCGACCCCTCGGAGCGATGGGTGTCTTCTTTTTCGGAGATTTCCGTGGCGCCAAGCGGCTACTCCGGAAAACCTCGCGACCCACCAGTGCCCGCGAACCGTCGATGCCCTGCGGACGGTTGATCGACTCCGCCGCCGGATACGTGAGTTCCGGTGGGTGAGGGCCGGCTGGTTCGTGTGGCCGAGTCGTGAGGTCCGGCAGCTCGGCGGGGTGGCGTGTCGGATGCCCCTGCCTCCTTCGGGTGGTGGATGTTCCTCGGTCATGCGGTGACTGCTGTTGGACGGAAAGCGTCGTGTTCTGAGGTGCCTTCGCGGGGGCCGGTTCCTCGGAACGTCGGTCACGCTGCCCGGCTGGTCGCGGCGACACCACTGGTTCGGGGCAGGAGCCGAGAAAACGCGAGGGCGCATCAATCCCGGAAACCCGGTTGGATATGCTCCCCTGCTTGAGAGGCATCCGGGGGGAATGGAAACATGCTCAGTCAGTTCGTGGGAGACTTCCTGGCGGCGAGCATGCCAGTTCTGGTCCCGATAGGACTGGGCGCCGCAGGGCTGCTGCTCCTGTGGTTCCTGTTGTGGATCTTTCGGGCGGCTGGCGCAAGAATTCGCAGGTCACGGGCTGAAACTGAACTCAGGATTCGACTCCCGAAAGAAATCCGGGCAAAGCCCGCCAAGGTTGTTCGCGAAATAGGGGCGTTCGTCCTGGTGTATCCGCGCTGGAGAATGGCGAAGAAGGACGGTACGAGGGACCGAAGGTATCGGAACAACGAGGTGATCAAGGGATATTCGGTGCTCGAACTGGGACGTTGGCGTCTCGTCTCCCGGTCCGTTGTTCGCATCTACGACCTCGTCATCGCGTTGCGGGCCAGAGGCCACGCGATCGCTCTGTCGAGCGAGGAGACGGACAAACTCAACCGGAACAACTTCCATGATCGGCGATCATCCTGGGACGCAGGCGAGGACCTCCATCGGCGTTTCGCCGGTGACCCGACGCAGTTCGAGTACTTCTGTGCGGAGCTGTACCACGGTCTCGGGTATCGGGTGGAGATCACTCCTCCGGTGGCGGACGGCGGGTTCGATCTGAGAATGTTCCGGGACGGCCAGATGACCTTGGTCGAATGCAAGTGTTTCGAACCTTCCAACTCTGTTGGACGTCCCATCCTTCAGAAACTCTTCGGGGCCAATGCGGTTGAGGGGGCCGGCCACCTCATCCTGGTGACCACGGCCACGTTCTCCGGAGAAGCGATTGCGTATGCCCGGGAAGTCGGTATTGAACTGGTCGATGGGTCGGCCCTGATCGCGCTGTGCAACCGTGTCTGGGGAATCCGTCCGCCCGCTCGGGTGACAGCGGCGCAGCATGCACAGTTGTCGCTCGAGGACCATCTTTCGTGCATGCCCTCCGACATCCGGGACGCCCACACTCTTCTGGGCTGAGCGCCGCCAGCGGTTCGGACGCGGGATCCGCCGAATGGCTGGGGTGAGAGACACCTGGACTGGTGCGGGTGGTTTCCCGGTGGACGGTCGAGGCGGGCCGTGAACCCCCGGATGACCGGTTTGAGTCGGGACAATCGCCCGCGATGGGGTGGGCACGTCGCATCCGAACTGGGAAGTCGGGCAGACCTAGAACCTTCGTGGCGGGAATCGGGAATATTGTGTCC
The DNA here is from genome assembly GCA_905372155.1 of Propionibacteriaceae bacterium. Taxonomy (GTDB): domain Bacteria; phylum Actinomycetota; class Actinomycetes; order Propionibacteriales; family Propionibacteriaceae; genus Arachnia. Next base: position 3,097 of record CAJPNZ010000012.1, on the reverse strand, counting down.
GGGAATGAGGATCCGTGGAAACCCTCGCGTACCATCGAGCGGGTGAGCGAGGAACCCGGAACCACCGAAGAGATCCCCGAAGCCGAGGGCGAGGAACAGGCCGCCGAGGAATGGTGGCAGGCCGACGGCATGCCCTGGAAACACAAGCCGGGGCGCGCGGACATCGCGTGCATGGTGTGGATCGGTATCTACAGCGTCTACGGCCTGGCGACGCTCCCCCTGCGCGGGTTGCTGTTCGGGTCGGCCACGGAAGTGTTGGCCATGATCACGGGCGGGAGGGTCTCCGTCGCCGCCAGCGGGGCGCTCGCCGGGGTCGGGCGGCTGCCTCACTGGCCGGTGGTGCTGCTTGTGGCGGCCTTGGCCAGCATCAAACTCGACTGGATCTACTGGTGGGCGGGAAAGCTGTGGGGCCACGGGATGATCGAGATCTGGGCGGGCAGCAGCAAACGCGCGGCGCGCAACTACGCCCGGGCCGTGCGCTGGGCCGAGAAACTCGGCCCCTGGGGTTTCGTCATCGCCTACCTGCCGATCCCGCTGCCCATCATGCCGGTCGTCTTCGTGCTGTCCGGGGCGACGGGGCTCAGCCTGAAACGTTTCCTCCTCTACGACTTCCTGGCCGGAGGGTTCTGGCTGGGTCTGTACTTCTGGTTCGGCTGGCAGATCGGGGAGCCGGTGGTCGGTCTGCTCGACGCCTACGCCCGCATCGCGACCTACGTCGCGATCGGCCTGCTGGTGGTGGTGCTCGGCTCCGCGATCCTGAAACCCAAGAAATCCGTCAGGAGGCGGTGAGGACGGCCACCAGGAAGTCGCTGCCCGGACGCCAGGGACGCAGATCCCAGGTGGAGAAGGCCAGCTCCGGGTTCAGGCCCGCGGTTTGCGCGTCCTCGAGGAAATCGGTGAACTCGTAGCCGCGGCCCGCGCCGAATCCGGCCACCACGCGGCCCTCGGGGGCCAGGTGATCCCTGAGACGGCGCAGGGTCTCGACGCGGGTCGAGGGAGCCAGGAAACCCATTACGTTCCCGGCGGACAGGATGATGTCGAAGTTCGCCTCGATGCCGCGGGCGGGCAGATCCAGTTCCGCCAGGTCACCTACCAGGAAGGTCGGTCCGGGATGATCCTCCTGAGCGGCGGCGATCAGGACGGGGTCGACGTCCACCCCCACCACGTGATGTCCGCGTTCGAAAAGCCAGCCCGCGTGCCTGCCCGGTCCGCAGCCCGCGTCCAGGATGCGGGCCGCACGGGGAGCCATGGCATCCACCGTTCGGGCCTCACCGGAGAGGTCGTGCCCGGCCGCCTCCATGATCTTGAAGCGCTCGACGTAGCGGTGGGAGTGGTCGGGGTCCGCGGCGATCATGCGCGCCCACTTGCTCGGCTCGGGAGTCATGGACGCCCATTGTGCTCGGGGTTTCCCCGATTGTCGAAGTCCCTGTTCGGGAGGAGCGTCAATCCTCCGGGTCCTCCGGTTCCGCCCGTGCGGCCCGGGAAGCGATGGTCCTGGGCGGTCTGCGCACCCACCAATAGCCGCACGCCGACAGCACGGCGAGCGGTCCCCACAGCAGCAGGGGGAGATAGCACCACACCATGATGACCAGGGGCCAACCGCTCACGGTGCCCCCGTCCGGCCGGAGACCGAAGGCGATGGCCGAGACCATGGCGATGTTGAAGATCCAGGTGGCCGCCAGCCCCCCGAGGATCCCGAGCAGGGTGGGAATGATGCGCGGGATCGTCCGGCCGAGGATTCTCTCTCCCCAGGGCCGTACCAGACCCACGGTGAGGAAACCGAAGCCGACCTGGACGATGCTCAGTGCGTAGACGTAGAGGTAGCCGTTGACGGCGTCCTGCTCCAGCTCGCGACTGCGGAGCTCCGAGGTGTCCGGCAGCCACCCCATGATCATGGCCACCCGCCACAGGGCGGAGGGTACCGTGCACAGGAAGGCGCACCATGCGGACAGGATCAGCCAGCCGGGTCGTTCAGGAACCGCATCCTCAGAAGTCATGCCTCAGTATCGCCCAGCGGGACCCCGGGACGTCCAGCGCTGAGGGCGCATGGGGAGCCCCCGGAGGGAGTCGAACCCTCGACCACTCGCTTACAAGGCGAGCGCTCTGGCCGCTGAGCTACGGAGGCAGGTGGGCACAATTGTGCCCGGATGAAACGAAGTGTCCAAGTCGGGGTCGTGGAGGAGGGGTCAAACTCCCGTCGCGGCCACGAACAACCGCCCCTCACCTTGTGCCACGACAACCTCTTCGGCAGCCACGAACACGGCATGGCCGGCTGTCAGGACGATCGGATCGCTATCGCCGGTCAATTCGAACGATCCCGAGGTGACCAGGCAGATCCTGCCCGAATCCTCGCGCGGGACCTGCAGGGTGTCCCCGTCGGTGGGCTGCAGCAGCCACAGCTCGAACTCCTCGAAACTCGTCGGGTAGATGTAGGTTCCGTCCGACCCGCTCGGCAACAGCACATCGCTCGGACCCGGGGTGAAATCGACGACGTGCAGGAGCGCGTCGACGTCGATGTGTTTGCCGGTCAGGCCGCCACGCAGCACGTTGTCGGAGTTCGCCATCACTTCGATGCAGGTGCCGCGCAGGTAGCTGTGCATCACACCAGGGGACAGGGCCAGGGCCTGGCCGGGCTCGAGGGAGAAACGGTTCAGCAGCAAAGCCGCGAGGATTCCCGGGTCGGACGGGAAGAATTCGTCGATCTCCACGGCCGTGCGGGCGAAGACGCCGAGTTCGCCGGGGGCGTCGAGATGGTTCACGGCGGCGCCCAGCACCTCGTCGACGAGGTGGCGGCGGTCATCGAGGCTGAGGACGTCCAGGAAAACCTCCTGGAGGGCGGGGGAGCCGGTGCGGTCACGTAGGGGACCGATCACGGAGGCCAGTGCGTCGCCAACCCCGAGGGCCTCGAACAACTGGGCGGTCACCAAGGGGTCGCGGAATCCGACCAAGGCCTCGAACGAGGTCAGGGCGACGATCGTCTCGGGTTTGGGCCAGTCATCCTTGAAGGAACGTTCGGGGGCGTTCAGGGGGATTCCCAGCAGCGATTCGCGGGCGTGGCCCTCGCGGGCCTGCTGCCGGGTGGGGTGGGCCTGGAGAC
>CAJPNZ010000011.1 GCA_905372155.1 Propionibacteriaceae bacterium | reverse complement strand
CGGTGTCGGTGAGTTCACCGTGGGTGGGTTTCTTCATGGGGGTGATCATTCCCAAACCGATGTAGCCCTTGAGGCTTATTCGCAGCCATCCGCAAGTGCGCTCTGACTAGGGGTTTCGCTGGTCGACGCGTCGCTATGCATAAGCCTCCTTGTTCCCAATATGACTTTGAGCATTGAGGGTTGTGAGGAAGTCGGATTCCTTGATGGCCTTCGCATCATGAACACTGCCCGGCAGGGGTGGGGAGACCCAGGCGAGGTGCCCTGCCAGGGTGCAGGCCACCTGCAGGTTCACCCCCGTCGTGCGGTGCTTGCCTGAATACAGCTCGGGGTGGTCGTGCCACGACCAGCAGGGCGCCAAAGTACCGTCGATGATGTACTGACGGTCCGGGTCAAGGTCCCCCACCTCAGGTATCCAGGCTTGGAGGGCTTCGGCGATCAGGGGGGGTGTAAGACGGCCACCACTCGTGAGATGGTGGCTTGGGAGACCGTGTGGATGTCGGCCAGCAACTCTTGGGTGAGATTGTGCCGCAGCATCAACACAGTGACTTGGATGCAGCGGAACAACCCTAGGACACGGGACCCTGCCGGGGGAAGATTCCCGGAGCAGGAGGTGTGGACCAGTTCACACAGGTCAAGGATCTGGTCACGGTCAAGGCTTGTGGCTGTCTTCACGGCAGCGGCTTGTCTTTCATCTGAGAGTCTTTGTGGTAAGACGCTTTGATCATCTCAGATCGGGCAAGCCGCCCTCGCGTCCCCTCGGAGCAAGGCATTAGCCGAGGAAAGTCAAAACACCCCTATGGATAAGCCTCTTGGGCATGGAGGCTTATTCATGGCCTCTCCGAGGCTGGTTGAGCCGGACCGCGACGAAGGAGCAGTCCGAGTCGAAACCACCCCGTGGGTATCTGAGGGCTCGGGGTCCGAGTGTGCTTCTCGGCTGCCGGGTGGTTTCGATACAGCCGTTCGCTGGCGCTCACGAGCTGGCTCAACCAGCATCCTGTGAACAAGCCTCAAGGCAAGTGAACCGTGGGAGCGCCGGTTGTGATGGTTGGGGCGTGGATAGGTTCAGGATTGGTGCGAGCCGAGGGTGTGGTTCCCGTCCGGGAAATCACACCTTGAGGTCGTCCCACACCAGCGGTGTGGTCCGGCCGGTCTCGAAGTCCGACCGGAGCAATCCGTAGGCGACGGAATCCCGCGGCGAACCGCCCGCCACCGGCCACGTCCTTCGATAACGCGCCTCCTTGACGAAACCGTTGTGGAGCAGGACCCGGCGCATCGCGATGTTGTCGTCGCGTGTCTGCGCCTCGACTCGCGTGATCCGTGGATAGGTGTCGAACAGATGGCGAACGAGCTCGCGGACCGTTTTCCTCCCCCAACCCCTTCCGCGCATCCCGTCGGCGAGACGGATGTCGAACAATGGTGCATCGCCGTCGAGATCATCGAGCCCCACGACCCCGACGAGACCGCCCCCGACCCGCACGGCGAGAAGCGCGTGCTCAGGAGGGGCGAAACCCCCGTCCGCTTTTCGTGATTCGATTTCTTCCCGGGGCGAGGACGGATTCACATGGAAGGGAAAGGTGTTTTCCAGCATGAACCGTGTGAACTCGTCCCAGTTACACCGATCGGTGGGGGAGAGCGGCTCGATCTCCACAGCCATGGGCACATGCTACCGGCCGGCCGCTACTGGAGCGCTGGATTCTCGGCGGAGCGACCGTCGCTGCTCCGGCAGGTGGCATCGCATGACGGGAAGGAGATGGAAGCGCTGGGAGGCTTATTCGCAGCCGTCCTCAAGTGTGTGCTCTGACCAAAGGTTTCACTGGCCAATACGTCGCCGTGGATAAGTCTCTGGGATGGCTCCATCAAGGGCCGACTGTGGAACAAAACCTTGGTGAAACTGTATCTGTTCGCGGAAGCCGACAGCGATACCCGAGGTTCCGTGTGAGAAGCCGACCAAGAGTTCTCCCTGTGCCAAGTCGCTCGCCCACGACGCGCGATCGTGGTCCCACAATGCGAGTGCCTTCAGTCGGGTGGCGGCCGCGTGAGCCAACTCCTCGGCTGCGTTGCTGGGAGGTGAGGAACGAGCGAGCAGCAATGCTCCGGCCGCTCCCGAGACGATGCCGGGGCAGCGCTCACCCTGCTCCCAGAGCCGTTGAAATGCAGATACCACTTGGACGCGGGTCTTTGCAGCAGGCGACGCGCCAAGGATGCCGGAGTTTCACCCAGAAGAGCGCAGAAAAATGTGGAAGTGACCCCCAAGGGGGCAAGGACGGCGTCCACGCCGTCCGCGCCGCGGAGAGGAGGCAGTTGCGTCCAGCGAGTTCAGCGCTGTGCGCCGAGAGCGGCATCAATTTCGGTGGGTTCACCAAGGCGCTCCAAGAGGCCAGAGGCGAGCCACCAAGGAAGACGGGGGACGGGTATGCCAGATCGCTCCAGTTTGCTGCGGCGAGGGGGTGGGTGAAATCCGTGAGGTCAGGGTTTGAATGCCCAGATTCTGACGATCCGCGCGATTGCCACAAGCAAAATCGCCACAACGGCCCCGATCATGAACGCTCTGTTGCCGAGAAAGACAAAGGAAAAAACTCCGAACAGTGCGATCAGGATGAGTGCGGCGACACTAGCTCTGTTGCTCATCAATGACTCCGATTCTGTGGGGGTGAAGATGGGGGAGGGTGCCACTCTCCCCCATCAGGGGTCAGCTCTTGCAGCCCGGGTGGGGGGAGAAACAAAAGCACAGACTGTCCAGCCCGAATACCACGGGACGCATCAGCAGCCGAAGGTGCCGACCAAGCCACTGCCAGCCGCACCGCTGGTCTCGTCGAGTTCGATGTCAGACAGTTCAAAGGGGTCTTACTAGGATTCCTAGCGTATCACTATCCCACCCTGACGCTAGCTTCCGAGTTGGCCCATGCTAGATGCCCGCACTGGGGCCCCTGAGTGGATGCGGTGGTGACGGTCATGGGCTGGCATCGTGACCATGCCCGCTGAGCTGCCCGCCCACACACGCCCCGTGAACGCGTGCTGCGCTATGGCCCGGAGGTCACCGACGCGTTGGTGCGGTGCTGGGTGCTACTCGACGGCATCGCCTCGAAGTGCTTGGCCCCGGCTATTAGCCGCGCTGGAAGGCCTCGACCAGCTCGGCATGGCCGAGGACACCAAGGCCCTCTGCTACTGACCATGTCACCAACCACCATGGACCGCCACCTCAAGCCCTACCTGCAAGGCCTGCTCGCCCCGGCAAGGACCATCCATACCAAACCGGGCAGCCTGCTGAAGTCCTCGATCCCGATGAAGACTTGGGCCGCCTGGAACGACACCCGACCCGGGTTGATCGAGATCGATTTGCTCGGCAACGACGACGGCGACAACAACAGCGAGTCCCACTACAGCCTCAACGCTACCGATATCGCTACGCTGGAAGGTCGACGACGTGCTCGAGGCGGGGCTCGCCGTCATCGGCGGAGCTGCGGGGTAGTCCCTGAACGGCGACGTTCGTGACCGCCCAGACCGCGCCACGAACCTGGACAACCTGGCCGGGCTCCGGGGGTGCTGGAATGCTGCGGGCGTTGGTGGGCGCGGGAGATGTCTGAGGTGTCATGGTGTGTGATTCGTGGGCTGTGGGAGTGGGACTGTGCTGCATTTCTAAACGGATGGAAGCATTGGTGGTTGGATGATCCGATGTTCCTCTCTTCGACTTGGTGGGCAGCGCCGGGAAGGTCAAGGGTGACACCGGTGCTACGTAGCATTTCAAAGGTGTTGACCCAATGGACTTCAAGTCCTCGGCAGGCGTCAGGAATCTTAACCCGGCTGAATACCGTGCCTTGAGCGTGTGCTTGGTCGAGCCATTTCCAGAAGCCGGGAGCGATGTCAAAGGCGTAGTAGCGGTTCTTCGCCTCGATGAGGACGTTGGCGTCTACGAGGTACTTCACGCTAGTCCTGCTCTTTCCGCCAGCCCCTCAAAGGTCGAGTGCTTAACGGTCCCGAGCAGCCGGTAGGCATCCCGGTAGGTCGTTCGTCCCTCCAACGCTGCGGAGATCACAGCTCGGGTGAAGGGGAGCCCAAGGCGTCGCAGCTGGGTGTGGTAGTAGTTCCCGCCCCCACCGTGATTCTCCTGGGAATCCATGAGATCCATGACGCGCTGACGCTCGGTCTCGTACCGGGTCTTGTACTCTTCCCGCGTGAGGTACCCGGCATCCCGGAGTCTGGCGAGCACGACGAGGGTGCTGACTTTGTAGCGGGACGCCAGACGCTTCAGCTCGTCTTCAGCACAGCCCCTTGGCCGTTCCGACCGGAGCGAGTCGAGAGGTACCAGGACTTCTGCGGCAACCTGGTTGCACCAGCGTTCCTCCTTTTTCGTCCCCTGCGCGGCGCCCGCAGCTGCGTCGGAGAGCGCAGTGCACCCCAGCCACAGGTGGGCGAGCTCGTGAACGAGGGTGAAGATTTGCGCGGCTTTGGTGTCCGCTCCGTTGACGAAGACAAGCGGGGCGATGTCATCGGCCAGGGCGAACCCCCGGAACTCCTCCGGATCGAGCTTGCGGTGGGTGTCCGAGCCGACGATCCCGTTGACCATGACCAGGACACCCATGGCCTCGGTGCGCTCGATGAGATCTGTCATCGCAGTGGACCAGCTGGACACAGACCGCTCGTCGAGACGGAGCGCGGCACGAATACGAGCGGCGGCCTCCTCCACCGGAGTGGAGAGGGTTGTCGATCCCACGAAGCTGAGCGGGGTCGCCCCGGAGCCGAGGGCGTCGTCACGGTACCAGTCCTGGCGTCTCTGGCACAGATAGATCGTCTCCAACAGGTCGGCAGACGGCTCGCGGACTCCGGCGTCGCGAATGGTCCGCATGTCCGGGATGGGGATGTCCTCAACCGGCGGCTCGGGCAGGAAAAGCATCCCGAAGGGTGCGTGGGTGGCAGCAGCGAACTCCTCCACCTGCTTGAGAGTGGGGCGTGCGGTCCCGTCGATCCACGCGTCGAGCTTGGGTGCGCGTTTGCGGACAGTTTCCTCGTCCCAGCGCGCCCGTTTCACGGCCCAGCGCAGCAGGTTGGGGGCGATGTCAACACGGACGGTCGTCACGGCCCCTCCTCTGCGTTCGGCTCCGTGTACCAGTCTGCCTTATACCTCTGGCATGGTCCGCATGAACGCCGGGGCCAATCGATTAACGGTATAGGTGGAGGTTTCCGCTGGTGGAGTGTCGCCGTGGACTGCCCGAAGAACTCACCCGACCACCCCAGGAGCACGGGAACTGCGACCAGTCCAGGGCGCAGCTCTCATCTGTCACGTTGGGGAGCCACCATCGAACCCCGGAGCCGAGGAAATCCTGTCAGCTATTTGATGTGGCACCCCGCATACTGACTGGATCGCTGGGAAGCGCAGGAGAAGGTGACTAACGAAGGTGTAGATGACGAATGGTCAGTCCGCGCACTCCTGGAGTGCGCTCCCCGGCGGAGAAGCGGCCAGCCAATACCGTGGTCAATGCGCGAATACGCAGCGCACGACGGCCGTGACCGAAGCTTTCCCGGCAATAACTTTCGTCAACTCTCGTCGCATAGGGGTTGTGCCCTCGCCTGACGAAATTTAGCCTGAACACCAGGCAGCGATCGCCAGACACATCTCGGGGAAAGGAGATGACGTGAAGAAAATTATCAAGTACATTCTGGCGCTGCTCGTGGGGTGCAGCATGCTCGCGGCGCCCATGACAGAGGCCAGAGCCGACGACGGCATCTCAACAGCGCCCCGCGGCGAGAACGGCGAGTTCACGGACGCCGAGGTGCAGGAGCTGGAGCAGGACCTGACCACTTTGTTCAGTCAGGTGGTGATTCGAGACGCCGAGGGCAAACTGCGCATCGACTACGAGGCGGCCAAGCGCCTGTACCCCGACCGTGACCTGTCGGTCCTAGCCGAAGCGGCCAAAGGCAGCGTCACCCCGCCCGGCAGCTCCGGGTCAGAAGGCATCCAGGAGTACGCCTCGTGCGTGATCAAGGGGGCCATCCCCTTCATCGGGTTCATTGATGTTGACTGGAAGCTGCTCCGCACCTGGGTCACCCAGCGGAACTGGGGAGCGCTCGCGCGATACCTCGGCAAGGAAGTTCCCAAACGCGCCGCCAAGATCGGTATCAAAGAGGTCGTCAAACTGAATCCGTGGGGAATTGCTGTGACCTTGGCAACGTCGGCGATCACCTGTGCTTTCTGGCAGCAGTGGTAGTTTTTGGCTCCCGATGGTGATTTGAGATCGCAATGACGACGAAAACGAAGAACTGGTACGGCTCCGTCGAGGACCATCTTCGAATATACACACCGTCGGTGGGTGCCTACCTGTTTCGAGGAATTGGGACGTTCGTGGTCGTTGCTGTCCTGTTCCCGCCTGCCCGGTTCCTCGGGGCCGCAATCGTGGGGATTGCGATGGTGGTCGCGGAATGTATCGTCTACCAGATCGTCTGGGCAATCCATCTTCGTCGACTGCGTCGCAAGTATCCGAACCGTCCGCATCGGTGAAGAATGCTGCCGCAGGGCACCACTCTCGCCCGCGCGCAGAAGTACCGCGGCGCCGCACACGGTTCGTGGCGTCGCGACACTTCAGCAGCGACGGCAGATGCAGCGGGCGGCATCCTTCGTAAACGAACGAAGAAAAGACATACGACTTACATGAGGCATGGTGGGGATGTGGGATCAGCAAACCGCAATGCGGTCCTACAGACGGAATTCGGGTTCGGCTCCGCAATCGTTTCCTCTCGGGTGCTGAGAAATGAATGCCGTGTGAGGGGAGCTGCACGCGTTGCCGGTCGATCGTGGCCGGAGTTCTGGGTCCCCGGTGGAGTGATCCTTGCTGCCGGGGCAGGTATCATCGCATGATGGGAAGGAGATGGAAGTACTGGGATGGTTCCATCAAGGGCCATCTGTGGAACAAGACCTCGGTGAAGCTGTATCTGTTCCAGGGGATCGGGGTATTCCTGATCTGCGTTTTTCTGTATCCGCGTTCCCGTTTCATCGGGGCCATTGTCTTCGCGGCGGGGTTCGTGGCCGTCGACCTCATCGCCCAGGTCATTCGCGTCCGCCGACTGCAGCGCCGGAAACTCCAGGAGGTCGAGGGGCATCCGAACCAAGCCCCGTGACTCCTGCTGAAACGCGTGGGGAGACGAGCGTGATGGTAGGCATATGGGGCTCTTCCCAAACGAGGGTGTGGGTGGCGCTCCCGGTGAGCAGGAAGCTGCCGGGGACGCGCCGTCGTCTACCTCGCGCCGCACGACGTCCCACACGGGGGCACGTTCTGCTACTCGTCGACCAGGACGGGGGCCTCAAGCCGGGTCAGTCGCTGTGGGCCGGCCCGCAGGGCGCTCGCCGGGCCTGGCGGGCAGACCCCTGCGCCGTTCTACGCATGGTGAGACCGGCTGCCCGCCGAACCCCGTACCCGCCAACCTGAAGATAGATTAGTCTTGCCTAAAAGAGTATTCGGATAGGTGGAATCTGCTGCGCTCGCCCCGGTGAAGCTCTGGCTTCGCCGTCCCATCGAGACCGCACGATCCAGCGCGATCACCCGCGTCCGTCTCGCCGGGCCACCACGACGATCCTCGCGACGATCCACCTACCAGCACACTCTCCGCGATTTGTTACCCAAAACTTGGACCAAACCGATTCCGGAAAGGACCAGCCCCGTGCTGCGACGCTGCCTGAGTCTCTTGTTGCTCGCCGTGCTGAGCCTGGCCGCCGCGTGCAGTTCCGCGACCAGCGCGCCCGAGACGCCCTCCGCCAGCCCGGCCGAGGCGGGTTCGATCAGCCTGTCCGGGGACTCCTTCCCCCTCACCGTGACCGATACCGCCAAGCGGAGCGTGAAACTGGAGAAACGTCCCGAACGGGTGGTCTTCCTCTCCGGCACGCCCCTCAACATCTGGTACGACGCGGGCGGCACCGCGGTCGGACGCCCCGAGCTCACCGGCAACCTCCGCCTCGCCAGCGAACACGCCGAGAAGATCATGGCGCTGCCCTCGGTCGGCCTGCCCTACGCCACGGACACCGAGGCCGTGGCGGCACTCAACCCCGACCTGGTGTTCGGCATCGACGGAGTCCACGACTCGGCCGCCGAGGCCTACCAGAACCTGGGGATCGCCACCGTGCTGCTGCGGATCCGTTCCCACCTCGACCTGCAGCAGGTCTACCGCGCCTTCGGGGTGCTCGGCGGCAACCCGGAGCTCGCGGGGCAGCGCCTCGCCGCCATCGACGCGCGCTACGGCGAGATCCTGGCCAAGGCCCCGAAGAAACCGCTGTCGGTGGCCATCCTGTTCGTCACCGCCGACACCATCTCGGTGAAACTCGACAACAGCATCGCCGGGCAGATGGCCAACGATCTCGGCCTCACCAACATCGCCTCGGGTGCGACCCCCGACAACCCCGGATCGGAGACCACCCCGCTCGACATCGAGTTCATCGTCGCCCGGCAGCCTGACCACGTGCTGGTCACGTCCATGGTCGGCAACAACGACCTCGCCCGGCAGACCCTCCAGACCCAGCTTGACCAGAACCCCGCCTGGAAGGCCATCGATGCCATCCGGGAGGGACGCATCAGCTATCTCCCACAGCAGTACTTCCTGTTCAACGCCGGGCCCTACTACGACGACGCGCTCGCCTACCTGGCCGCCACGGTCCACCCGGAGGTTTTCGGCGCCCCGGTGGAGCCCTGATGGCGGTCGCGGCCGTCCATGCCCAGCCGGGCCTGCGGGAACGCACCTGGTACCGGGCCCTGGTCTTCGCCGGTCTCGGCGTCCTGCTGCTGGCCGGGATGCTGTTCGCGATCGGCAGCGGCACCCTGAGCCTCAGCCCGGGCCAGGTCGCCGCCGCGCTGACCGGCTCCGGGGACGTGCAGTGGCAGCGGGTGGTGTGGGACATCCGGTTGCCCCGCGTGCTGGTGAGCACCCTGGTCGGCATGAACCTGGCCACCTCCGGGGCGATCCTGCAGGCGGTGATGGGCAACCCGCTGGCCGACCCCGGGATCATCGGGGTGTCGTCCGGGGCCGGGCTGGCCGGGATCTCGGTGCTGTTGGTCTTCCCGCAGCATCAGGGGCTGGTTCCGCTGGTCGCCTTCCTCGGCGCCATGGCGGCCGCGATCGTCATCTACGTGCTGGCCTGGCGCGGCGGCATCCAGCCGATCCGGGTGATCCTCGCCGGGGTCGCGGTCTCGGCGCTGTGCGCGGCCGGGATCAGCGCCGTCATGGTGCTGTTCTCCGACCGGATCCAGGGGGCGCTGATGTTCATGAACGGCGCCATGACCCTCAAGGGCTGGTCCGAGTGGCAGCAGCTGTGGCCCTATTCGGTGGCCATGCTCGCGGTGGCGCTGTTCACCGTGCGGCGGCTGGATGTCATCGTGCTCGGCGACGATGTCGCCCGCGGCCTCGGCATGAACGTGCAGGCCAACCGCCTGGCTCTGACGGCGGTCGCGGCCCTGCTCGCGGCGAGCGCCGTCAGCGCCGTGGGCCTGCTGGGCTTCGTCGGCCTGATCGTGCCCCACATCGTGCGCCTGGTCGTCGGCACCAGCCACGCCCTGCTGATCCCCGGCTCGATCGTCCTCGGGGCCGCCCTGGTCACCATCAGCGACACGGTCTCCCGGACGCTGTTCAGCCCGGTCGAGATCCCCGTCGGGATCATGATGGCGGTGCTGGGCGTCCCCTTCTTCCTGTTCCTGCTGCGAAGGGCCCTGTGATGACGGCGCGGATCAGCGCCCGCGGGCTGCGGCTCAGCCTGGGCGGCAGACGCATCCTGGACGGCATCGACCTCGACTTCGCACCGGGCCGGGTGCACGGCATCCTCGGCCCCAACGGCTGCGGCAAGACCACCCTCATCCGGGCCCTCAGCGGCGCGTTGCGTCCCGACGCGGGGGAGGTGCGCCTCGACGACGCTCCCATCCGGGCGCTGTCCCCCGCGGGTCTCGCCCGGGTGATGGCGGTCGTGTGGCAGGGCGGCCAGGTCAGCGGCGACGTCACGGTGCGGCGCCTCATCGGCTACGGACGCTACGCTTATCTGCCCTGGTGGCGGCTGAACCCCTCCGGGCGCGACCCCGCGATCGAGGAGGCCATGGCCGTCACCGGGGTCGCCCACCTGTCCCACCGGCTGGTGGCGTCCCTGTCGGGCGGCGAACGGCAACGCGTGTGGATTGCCATGGCCCTGGCCCAGCAGCCGAAGGTGCTGCTGCTGGACGAACCCACCACCTACCTCGACATCGCCCACCAGCTCGACGTGCTGGAGCTGATCCGCGACCTGAACCAGCGCAGCGGCCTCACCGTCATCACGGTACTGCACGACCTGGCCCAGGCCGCCCGCTACTGCGACCGCTGCGTCGTGATGGGCGAGGGCCGGGTCCGGACGGACGGCGTCCCGGCCGAGGCGCTGTCCGCCGGTCAGATCGAACGAAACTTCGCCGTGAACGCCTGGGTCACCACCGACCCCAGCGCCGGCCACCCGGTGATCGTCCCGCGGCACCGGGTGAACGCGGCGCCGCCGGAGAACCAGGAAACGGAAGGAACACCATGAAGATCGTCGCGATCACCCACTACCCGGGTGCGCTGCGTTGTTTCATCGACACCGCCGCCCACCTTGACCGCGCGGTCCCCGGCTGGGGCAGCCTCACGCTGTTCGACTCCGGCCAGCCCCTCGGCGACGCCGACGCTCTCGCCGGGGCGGTCTCGTCCGCCGACGCGGTCATCGTGGACCTGATGCGCTCCGACCCGGCCTGGCAGGACGCCCTGGCGCCGATCCTGGACGGATACCCGGGCCACCTGCTGCCCTTCGGCATGCAATTCGCCGGCCAGACCCGGCTTGGCCAGTTCCGGCTCGCTCCCGGGACGATGCCGCCGATGATGCTGGGCGCACCCCCCGCCCCGCCCCGCGGCGTGGACGACTTCCAGGCCCGGCGGGACGCGATGACCTTCTCCCGGCTCGCCCGTGCCTACCGGACAATGCGCGGCGGCGACGCCCTGTTCGTGCTCGGCACCCTGCTGCGCGACTACGGTGACCTGCCCGGCCTCGACGTCCCCGAGCCGAGCCCCCAAACCCCCGGTGTGCACCTGGCCGACCCGGCCACCCGGGCCCGCTACGCCAGCGCCGAGGACTACCTCGCCGCCCACCCGGGGCCGGAGGGACGCCCCGTCGTGGCACTGCTGTACAACGGGGTCAGCTACCCCACCGACCCCGAACCCGTCGCAGCCAGGCTCGCCGAGGCGCTCTCGGGCGACGCCTGGGTGCTGCCGGTCGCGATCGAGACCGATGCCGCGAGCGCGGTCGACCGGATCCTGGAACTGTGCGCCACCCCCGGCCTCGAACCTGACCTCGTGGTGACCCTGATGAGTTTCCGGTTCGGTGCCGGCCCCACTGGCGGTGACGCCGACCACGGCGTCGCCGCCCTCAACCGGCTGGGCGTGCCCTACCTGTCACCGATCCTGCTGACCCGCACCACCGCCGAGGAGTGGCTGCACCACTCCAACGGGCTGGGGCCATCCGAGGTGCTGGTCTCGGTGATGCTGCCCGAGTTCGACGGGGCGATCAACCAGATCCCCATCGCCGCCATGACCCCACCCCAGTACGACGCCCGCCACCGGGTCGACACCGCCGAACTGCAGGTCATCGACGAGCAGCTCAACCGGCTGGTGGGGCGGGTAAGGGGGCTGCTGCGGCTGCGGGGCCTGGCGAACGCCGACAAGCGGGTCTGCCTCATCGGATACGACTACCCGGCCGGGGAGGGCAACCTGCTGGCGGCCTCGCAGCTCGACGTCGCCGAATCCATCGCCGCGATCCTGGCCGAACTCCACCGGACGGGCTACCGCACCCAGCCGGTGACCGCCGCCCGGCTGCGCGCCGACCTCATGGCGGGCCAGGTCAACTCCCCCGCCTACCTCACTGAGGTGCAGCCGCTCACCTACCCGCACCGGCAGGCCCAGGCCGACCTCGGCAACCACCAGGCGTGGGACGAGGTCATCCGGGCCTGGCCAGCGGACGGGCCGCGGCCCATGGTCGATTCTGACGGGGACTACCTGATCCCCCACGTCGAGTACGGCAACGTGCTGGTGGGCGTCCAGCCGGGGCGCGCCCCCGAGGTGGACGACGCCCTGGCCCACGACAACACCGTCCCGCCGCACCCCCAGTACCTGGCCTACTACACCTGGCTGCAGCACGTGTGGCGGGCCGACGTGATCGTCCACGTCGGCACCCACGGCACGCTGGAGTTCCTGAAGTCGAAGGAGAACGCGGTCAGCGTGCACGACTTCCCCGACCTCATGGTCGGCGATATCCCACACATCTACTTGTACTACGCGGGCAACCCGGCCGAGGCGCTGCTGGCCAGGCGTCGCTCCCACGCGACGCTGGTCAGCTACCAGCCGCCCGTCATGACCCCCGGAGGGCTGCACGACGAGCTGGAGGAGCTGGCCGAGGCCCTGGCCGCCTACCGGCGCAGCCACGCCATGACCCCGCAAAGCAGCGAGGATCAGCTGGCCGACCTCAGGCAGCGCGCGAAACGGGCTCACCTGCCCACCGACCCCGACCAGCTGGAGGGCGAACTGGAGCGGCTGCGCGCCCAGCTGATCCCCCTGGGGCTGCACGTCTTCGGCAGCCACTGGGACGCCGGCGAGGTGGCCTACATGGTCGCCGGGGTGATTGGAAACGGGGTGGGCGACCTGGCCCCCGGGTACGAGCTGATGGCCGCCGCCGACGGGCTGGACGCCGAACGCATCCACCGCCTCAATGAGGCCGAGATCGCCCGCTACGACGAGGCCGCCAAACGGCTGGTGGAGATGGCGCTGACCAGCCAGGCCCCGGCCGCGGACCTGGCCGGGGACGAGACCTCCCAGGCCGTGATCGTCCGGGCCCGCGAGCTGGCGCTCCGGTTCGCCGCCAACCAGGAATGGGAGTTCCTCCATCGCGCCTTGTCCGGACGCCACGTGGAGGCCCGGCTCGGGGGAGACGCCATCCGCAACCCCGAGGTCCTGCCCAGCGGGGCCTCCCTCTACCAGTTCGACCCCCGGCAGGTGCCCAGCGCGCTGGCCGCCCGCCGAGGGGCCGAGATGGCGGCCCAGATCGTCGAGGTCTACCGGGACGGCCACGGCGGCGCCTGGCCGTCCTGCGTCGGGCTGGTGCTGTGGGGTCTGGAGACGACCCGGACCCACGGCGAGACCTACGCCCAGGTGATGTCGCTGATCGGGGTGCGCCGGGCCCCGTCGCGGCGTCCCGGCCTGCCCGGCTGGGAGGTCATCCCCCGCGAGGAGCTGCCCGGGCCGCGGGTGGACGTGGTGGTCACGATCTCCGGGTTCTTCCGGGACCTGTTCGGCACCCTCGTCGAGGAGCTGGACGACATGTTCGCCGCGGTCGCCGCGCTCGACGAACCGGACGAGATCAACCCGATCGCGGCCAGGACGAGGCAGCTCCGCCAGCACCTGCTGGACGGCGGGATGACCGAGTCCGAGACCCGCGAACTCAGCCACGTCCGGGTTTTCGGGCCACCGCCGGAGCTATATGCCACCGGGCTGACCGACGTGATCGACACCGGAAACTGGTCCTCGACGACGGACCTGGCCGAACACTTCACCCAGGGCGCCCAGCACCTCTACTCCCGGCACCGGCACGGCGAGAAGGTGCCCGGCCTGTACCGCGGGCACCTGGCGGACGTGCAGCTCGTCGCCCAGTGCCGCTCGTCCAACGAACACCACATCACCGACCTCGACCACTACTTCGAGTTCCTGGGTGGGATGAGCGCCGGGGTCGCCGCGGCCCGCGGTGAGGCGGTTCCGACGCTGGTGACCGACACCACCGGGCGGCGGGTGCACACGGCGACGGCCGCCGACGCGGCCCGGGCCGGGCTGTACGCCCAGCTGCTCAACCCGGCCTGGGTCGAGGCGATGCTGGCCCACGGCCACCAGGGGGTGGGAGAGATCGCCGAGCGCACCACCAACCTGCTGGGCCTGGCCGCTACCACCGGCGAGATGGCCGACTGGATGTTCGACGCGGTTTGCGACCGGTTCCTCGGCGACCCGGAGATGCTGAGGCGTCTCCGCGAGGCCAACCCGCACGCCACGGCGGCCATCGCCGGGCGTCTGCTGGAGGCGAACCGGCGCGACCTGTGGCAGGCCTGTGAGGAGCGGATCGACACGCTGGAGAACGTCCAGTTCGACACCGATGCCGGACTGGAGGGGGCCGGGGAGACCGGTGCCTAGGACAGGAAGGATAGACAGACCATGAAGAGATTCGTCGTGATTGCCGGGATCTGCTTGGCGGTGGGGCTGGGTGTGTCCGGGTGTGCGTCCGGGACGCCCAGCCAGGCTCCGCAGAGCACGGTCAGTGCGTCGGGTGCGTCCCTCGCGAAGGAGGGAGACAAGCTGATCGACACCGACCAGCAGGCCAACCTGTTCAACGGGTCGGGTGTGAAGGTCACCATCGAGCCCGCCGCCAAGACCGCGCGGTTCCAGCTGGTCGACCCCAGCAGCGGGAAGGACTTCAGCGACTACTACGTGTTCGACTACGCCAAGCAGACGATGCTGTGCCACCGGCTGGTCTCGGCCATGCAGAAGGAGTTCGACTACACCCTGAATCTGGGCACCGGCGAACTCGTCACGGTCGTCGATGGGCAGGGCAACGACGCGATCAAGACCCTCAAGGAGCGGGGCATGTTCGACAAGGCGCAGAAGGACCGCGGCCAGGAACGCGGTGAGCTGGAGGCCTGGTTCCAGAAGCGCTACGGCAAGACCGTCGAGGAAGCCACCACCCCGTAACGTGACGAGGCTCTTCCCATTCTCGGCCATTGTGGGGCAGCCGCGGATGCGGCTCGCCCTGCAACTGGTCGCCATCGACCCCGGGATCGGCGGGGTGCTGATCCAGGGCGCCAAGGGCACCGCCAAATCCACCATGGTGCGTTCCCTCGCCGCGCTGCTGCCATCCGGAAGGTTGCGGACGCTGGCCTTGGGTGCCACCGAGGACCGCCTGGTTGGGGGCCTGGACCTGGAGGCGACGCTGACCGGCGGCGCCCCCCGGTTCCTGCCGGGGTTGCTGGCCGAGGCCCACGGCGGGGTCCTCTACGTCGACGAGGTCAACCTGCTCGCCGACCACCTGACCGACCTGGTGCTGGACGCTGCGGCCAGCGGGGTCGTCCTCACCGAGCGGGAGGGGTTCTCCCGCACCCAGCGGGCCCGGTTCGCGCTGGTCGGCACGATGAACCCCGAGGAGGGGGCGCTGCGTCCCCAGCTGCTGGACCGCTTCGGCCTGTGCGTCCAGGTGGACGGCTCACCCGACCTGGACGAGCGGGTCGAGATCATGGCCCGCAGGTTCGCCTTCGACGCCGACCCGGAGGCTTTCGCGGGGGCCTGGGCGGACCAGGAGGCCGCCCTGGCGGAGCGGCTCCGCCGGGCCCGGGAGGCGGCCCCCGCGGTGTGGCTGGGCCGGGACATCCAGGAACTCGTCGCGGCGCGGGTGCTGGCCGCCCACGTCGCCGGGCACCGGGCCGAGCTGGTGATGAGCCGCGCCGCCCGGGCCCACGCGGCCTGGCGGGGCAGCCAGCGGGTGAGCGAGGAGGACGTGGAGGCGGTCGCCGAGTTGGTGTTGGCCCATCGTCGCCGCCAGGCCGCCGAACCGCCCTCACCCACCTCGGCGCAGGCTACCCGGCCCGAACCCCCACCCACCTCGTCCTCGCCGCCAGCCGAGACGGACGCCGACGCCCCGGCGTCCGGCGGCACCCCACCCGAGGATGTCGCCGCGACCGGTGAGCCGTTCCGGGTGCGTCCGCTGCACCCTGCCGCGGAGCCGGACGGACGCCTCGGCTCGGGCCGGCGCACCACAGCGGTCAGCGCTGGCGGCCGGGGCCGCTACGTCCGTGCCCGCCCGACGCGGGAGGCCGTGGACCTGGCCCTGGACGCCACGCTGCGGGCCGGGGCCGTGCACCAGCGCGAGCGCCGCCTCCGGGCCGCCGAGCAAGGTGACCCCCGCAGCGAACTGGCGGTGCTGATCGAACCCAGCGACTGGTTCCGCAAGGTCCGGGTGAGGCAGACCGGCTCCCTGGTGGTGCTGTGCGTGGACGCCTCCGGCTCCATGGGCGCCCGCAACCGGATGGTGGCCAGCAAGGGGGCGGTGCTCAGCCTGCTGCTGGACGCCTACGTCAAACGCGATCAGGTGTCGCTGGTCAGTTTCCGCGGCGCCGAGGCCCAGGTGCTGGTGGAACCCACCTCCTCGGTCGAGTTGGCCGAGCGGCGGCTGCGGGAGCTACCAGTGGGTGGACGTACCCCGCTGGCCGCGGGCCTGGTCGAGGCGTCGCGGGTGGTGCGGCGGGCGCTGCTGAAGGACCCGGCGCTGCGTCCGCTGGTGATCGTGGTGACCGATGGACGCGGCAACGTCGACCTGGCCGGGCGGGTGTCCCGCGGCGCGGCCGCCGAGGTGACCGAGATCGCCGGGCGGCTCGGCGGCGACGGCCGGGTGACGTGGGTGGTCGTCGACACCGAACCGGCCTCACCGGCGGCGCGGGGGCACGGTGCCACCCTGGCGGCCGCGCTGGGGGCGTCCCGGTTCGAGATTGAGCAGCTGCGCGCCGACGACCTGGTGTCGGTGGTGCGCGACGCGCGTTTGGCCACTGTGAAGAAGGAGGGGCGATGAGCCGGTCCAGTTATCCCTTTGCTGCGATCGTGGGGCAGGACGAGATGAAACTCGCGCTGGTGCTTACGGTCATCAACCCCGCGGTGTCGGGGGTGCTGATCCGCGGTGACAAGGGCACCGCGAAGTCCACCGCGGTGCGCGGCCTGGCCGAGCTGCTGCCGGAGCGGGTCGAGGTGGGCGCCACCCCCTACCATCTGTCGCCGGCGGAGTACCGGGAGTACTGGGAGGAGCTGGGGCTGCCCGCCCAGGACGATCCCGTGGAGCGCCGGACCCGGGTGCCGGTGGTGGAGCTGCCGATCGGGGCGACCGAGGACCGGGTGGCGGGGACGCTGGACCTGGAGACCGCCCTGACCGCGGGCCGCAAACGGTTCGAGCCGGGGCTGCTGGCCGACGCCCACCGGGGCATCCTGTACGTGGACGAGGTGAACCTCCTGGACGACCACGTGGTGGATCTGCTGCTGGATTCCGCGGCGATGGGGGTCAACACCGTGGAGCGGGAGGGCATCAGCCTGACCCACCCGGCCCGGTTCTCGCTGGTCGGCACGATGAACCCGGAGGAGGGCGAACTGCGCCCCCAGTTGCTGGACCGGTTCGGGCTGTGCGTCACCGTCGTGGGGGAGTCCGACCCGCCGGCCCGGGTGGAGATCATCGAGCGCAGGCTGGCCTTCGAGGCCGACCCGGTGGGGTTCTGCTCGGGGTGGCGCGCCGAGGGCGAGCGGCTGGCCCGGCAGATCGCGTCCGCGATGGACCTGCTGCCGGAGGTGACGGTGGGCCGTGAGGTGTTGCTGGAGGTGGCCCGGATCTGCGTGGACGCGGGGGTCGACGGTCACCGGGCCGACATCACCATGGTGCGGGCTGCCCGGGCGCTCGCCGCGTGGCACGGCCGGACCGGCATCGAGACCGCGGACCTGCAACAGGCCGCCCGCCTGGTGCTGCCGCACCGGATGCGCCGCCGTCCGCTGGAGGGCATCGGGACGCCCCACGGCAGGGGCTGACGCACCCCGCCGCAGCTCGGCCAACTCGCGAGCCTTCAGCCATGCTTTGTAGGAGTTCCCGGAACGGCCCGGGACCAGATTCCAAGAGCCTCGCCCGGACGCGTCTTTAGCTTGTCGCGGCTCAGATCGCCAATGCCGTCTCGGAGGGCGTGACCCACGCCAACCAGGAGGCGAACCGCAAGTCGGTGATCTCGCTGGTAGCGGCGAAGCTCCGAGCCAACCGGCTCGACGCTTGGCAGCGTCCCGACCTGCTCGGTGGTCGGGGGGCTGTTTTGCGTCCCCACAGCACCCCAGGCATATCGTTTGACGATAATATCGTTTATCGTTTAGTATCGAATTACGATATGTAAGGAGGTCCCGATGAAACTCACAATCAGCCGAGGCGACTACCTCACGCTGCGGATCATGCTGGCGTTGTTCGTAGTGGCACCCTTGGTGAGCCCCTTCTGGCACGCCTGGGCATGGGCCAAGGGCGACCCCCTGGTCTGGCTCAATGGAGGCAGTCCCTCGCAGGCCGGCTCGGGCGAGGCGGCCTCTCCCCTCGAAACCGCGAATGGGCTGATCGTGCGCCCAAGCCTTGAGACACTCTCGTGGGAGTTCACCGATCCGACGTGGACGCAACGTCTCGGCGCGATGCTTCCGGGCGTGCTGGTCGCGGTGGTCACGCTCTGGCTGTGCGTCACGATCTGGCGGTTCACGCTCTTGGTGCAGCGCGGCCGTGCCTTCTCCGCGGGGGCGCACCGGCTGCTGGTGCAGTTGGGGATAGCCCTGATCTTCCTCACCGCCGCCTTCCTCGTCGGCGAGGTCCTGGCGAACATGCTCATCTACACCGGCTTGCCCGCCAGGGGGATGGGGTTCGCCATGCTGACGATCAACGCTGGCGATTTCGTCCCCCTCGGGGTGGCGCTGGTGGTGCTGATCGTCGCCTACGCTTGGCGGCAGGGGGAACAGCTCGCCGAGGATGCGGAGGCGACGATCTGATGCCTGTCGAAGAACCCCATCGGATTACCTGCCATCTGGACGATCTGCTCGCGGCCCGGGGCGTGACGCTCGCGGCCCTCAGCGAAAAGGTCGGTATCACCGTGGTCAATCTGTCGATCCTGAAGAACAACCGTGCGAGGGCCGTTCGGTTCAGCACCCTGACGGCGCTGTGCGAGGCGCTGGACTGCGAGGTCGGCGACCTGTTCAGCCTCGCAGACCAGCCCTGATCGCCCAGTCAGACTCAGAAACGCCCGGGCCACGGCCCGCGGTCGCAGCATAGCCGCCTGTGGCCCTTATTCGCCGAGGGCGGCGCCCAATCCTCGTTTCAGTTCGGCTCCGTCGTGCCACAGGGGCAGCCGCAGCATCGTGCGGTGGCCGTCGTGGGGTGAGAAACTCGGTCCGGCGGCGAGCTTGACCCCGGCCCGCTTGGCCTGCTCGACGAAGGCGACGGCGTCCGTCCCGGTGTCCACCCACAGGCCGGAACCGCCGGCGATCCGCCGCCAGGTCCACGCCGGGGCCATCTCGCGGAGCACCCGCTCCGTGGACGCCAGGTGTGTGGTGAGCATCGCCTGCCGCTCCCGCCGTGCGTCCGCTGCCCGGCGCAGCAGCCGCACGGCGTACAGCTGGTCGACGATGGAGGTCGCCAGGTCGTCGACCTTCCGCAGCTCCACCAGCCGGCGGATGCGCGTCTCGTCGGCCCTCACCCAGCCGACGCGAAGCCCGCCCCAGAACAGCTTCGACATCGTCCAGCAGCTCAGGTGAAGTTCCGGGGCGACAAGGCCCGTCAGCGTTGACGCCGGATACCCTGACAGCGTCAGGTCGTAGGAACAGCAGTCCTCGATGACGGGCAGGCCGCACCGGTTGACGACACCGGCGAGTGCTGCTCGCGCGTCCCTGGTCATGCTCTGCCCCGTCGGGTTGTGGACGCTGGTCTGGCAGTACAGCGCGGCCGGACGCCTCACCGCCGCGCGCGCCACCAGGTCCACGTCGATGCCGCCGTCGCGCAGCGGGACCCCCTCCAGCCGGACGCCATGGGCCCGCAGCGCACACAGCGCACCCCGGTAGCTAGGGTCCTCGGTCAGGACGAGGTCGCCCGGGTCCAGCAGCCCCCGGATCGCCAGCGAGGTCGCCTGCTGCGCCCCGCTCGTCACCAGGACCTCCGCGGGCCGGGTCGGCACCCCATCGCGGGTGAGGTGCTCGGCGATCACCTGCCGCAACACCGGAAGCCCGGCCGGGAAATAGCCGTCGGTTTCCAGGTAGGGGTCGAGCCCGTCCGGACTCGCCGACAGCACCTCCCCGGTCACCGCGGACGCGGGCAGGGCCCCGCTGGACAGGTCGATGACATCGCGCGGGGCGTTGGTGAACGAGAACAGCCGCCCGCCGGCCCGGTGCTCGGCGCTCACCCGGCCCGACCTCACCCGCGTCCCCGACCCCCGGGTCGAGACCACATACCCGCCAGCCTCCAGCATCGCCAGGGCGGATGCGACGGTCCCGCGGGCCACCCCCAGCACCTGCGCGAGCTCCCGCTGCGGCGGCAAGGTGCTTCCCGCGGGCACGAAACCGTGATCCACAAGCTCTGAAATGGTCCTCGCCAGCGCGTCCGGCAGCCGCTCGTCCGCGTCCGTCCACACCCCGAGCAGCCTCGACAGCTCCGCCGAATCCATGCGCACTCCCACGCTGCCGAGTATGCCCCACCGGCCTGGACCAATTCCCCCGGATTGGACTAGTGCCGTCCCGCGGTGAGACGTAGCCTCGCTGTTGCCCTTGGACGCCCGGCCGCCGCGGCCGCGCTTGAGCAGGGCGGGCCCGACACACACGAAGGAGTGAGACCGCATGGCTGTTGTTGCACTGATCGGGATGCTGGACACCAAAGGCGCTGAGTGCGCCTGGCTGGCCGAGCAACTGGACAAGCACGGGGTGCAGGCCCTGTTCGTCGATGTCGGGTCCTTCTCGGCGAGCCCGCTGGCCAACGTCAGCTCCGACGATGTGATCGCCGCCGCGGACTCCGACGCCGCCGCCCTGCGTGAACGCCGCGACCGGGGCGAGATGATGCAGGTGATGAGCGTCGGGGCGGCCCGTATCGTCCGCGACCTGGCGGTGTCGGGGCGCATCCACGGCCTGCTGGCCCTCGGTGGGTCCGGCGGCTCCTCGGTCGCCGCGGCCGCGATGCAGGCCCTCCCGGTCGGTTTCCCGAAGCTGCTGGTCTCGACCATGGCCTCCGGCGACGTGAAACCCTACGTCGGCGAGGTGGACGCGACGCTCATGTACTCGGTCGTCGATGTCGCCGGCATCAACTCGGTCTCCTCCCAGGTGTTCGCCAACGCGGCCGCGGCGATCGCCGGGATGGCCAGGGCATACGAGGACCGGCTGGCCGCCGTTCCCGCCGGCCACAAACCGGTCGTCGCGGTCACCATGTTCGGCGTGACGACCCCGGCCGCGGACGAGGCCCGCGACACCCTGACCGACCTCGGCTACGAGGTGCTGGTCTTCCACGCCACCGGGGCGGGTGGCCGCGCCATGGAGAAACTCGCCGAGTCGGGCCTGCTGGCCGGGGTGTGCGACCTCACCACCACCGAGCTGGCCGACGACCTCGTGGGCGGTGTCCTGTCCGCGGGGCCGCGGCGGCTGGAGATGGCCGGGCGGGTCGGCCTGCCGCAGGCCGTCAGCCTGGGGGCGCTCGACATGGTGAACTTCGGCCCCGCCGACACCGTGCCGCCAGAGTTCGCCGGACGCAACCTGTTCGTCCACAACCCCACCGTGACGCTGATGCGCACCACGCCTGAGGAGATGGCCGAGCTGGGACGCCGCATCGCCACCAAACTTGCCGCCGCCACCGGACCCACCGAGCTGTTCATCCCCCTGCGGGGCGTGAGCGCCATCGACGTCGAGGGAGCCCCCTTCCGGGACGCCGAGGCCGACGCCGCGCTGTTCGCGGAACTGCGCGCTGGGCTGGTCGGCTCCGGCGTCGTCGTCCACGAACTCGACCAGGCGATCAACGACCCAGGTTTCGGCGCCGCGATGGCCCGCGCACTGCACACATCCATCACCAACTGAGAAGGAGAAACATGTCCCGCCAAGAGATCCTCGATCGTTTCCGCACCCAGGTCGCCCAGGGCCAGCCCATCATCGGCGGCGGCGCGGGCACCGGTATCACCGCGAAGTCCGCGGAAGCCGGTGGCATCGACCTGCTGGTCATCTACAACTCGGGCCGGTTCCGCATGGCCGGACGCGGCTCGCTGTCCGGGCTGCTGGCCTACGGGGACGCCAATGCCATCGTCATGGAGATGGCCAACGAGGTGCTGCCCGTCGTGAAGCGCACCCCCGTCCTCGCGGGCGTCAACGGAACCGACCCGTTCCGTGTCATGGGGCACTTCCTGCGCCAGGTGAAAGAGATCGGGTTCGCCGGTGTGCAGAACTTCCCCACCGTCGGCCTGATCGACGGGGTGTTCCGGGCGAACCTGGAAGAGACCGGCATGGGGTACGGGCACGAAATCGACATGATCCGCATGGCTCACGAACTCGACCTGCTCACCTCCCCCTACGTTTTTGATGAGGACCAGGCCAAGGACATGGCCCGCGCCGGGGCGGACATCCTCGTCCCTCACATGGGCCTGACGACGTCTGGGACCATCGGTGCGAAGACCGCGCTGACCCTGGAGGAGGCGGCGGTCAAGGTGCAGCAGCTCGCGGACGCGGCCAGGAGCGTCAACCCCGACATCCTGTGCCTGTGCCACGGCGGGCCGATCGCGAACCCGGCCGACGCGCAGTACATCCTCGACCACACCGACGGCATCGTCGGCTTCTACGGGGCCAGTTCCATTGAGCGATTCCCGACCGAGGTGGGTATCCGCGCACAGACCGAGGAGTTCAAGGCCGTCACCTTCAAGAAGGGCTGACATGACGGTCTCGTACTACAGCACGATCATCCAGCACGACGCCGACAGGGTGTGGGACACCCTTAGGGACTTCAACGGACTGGCCACCTGGTTCGGCTCCGCGGTCTCCGAGAGCCACATCGAGGACGGCCTGACCGGAGCGACGGTCGGTGCCGTGCGGAGCTTCCAGTTCGGTGAATCCCGGATCAGGGAGCGGCTGCTCGCCCTGTCGGACCTCGACCGCAGCTACTCCTACGGGTTCTGCGATCCGGCCCCGTTCGACGTGACCGGATATGTCTCCACGCTGAAGGTGACCCGGGTGAGCTCGACCGGTCAGTCCCTCGTCGAGTGGTGGACGGAGTTCGACTGCGCCCAGGACGAGCGGGAGCGCTGGGAGGCCTTCTTCGCCAGCCAGGTGTTTGCCCCGGCGCTGGAGGGGCTGAGCGACCACCTCGGCTGACCGCGGCCAAGGTGCTGGCAGGGCCGGGGCGTCCCCGTGCCGACCCCCGGCTGGTGGGGTGCCCCGGCTCAGCCCATCACCCATCCCGGCCGGTCGAAGGCTTGGCCGCTGCTGGTTCAGGCGATCTCGTAGCTCAGCTGTGGCGGGTTGACCAGGGTGTCGTGGACCGGGCAGTGGGCCTCGATGAACTCAACGAATGCCGCGATTTCTTCGGGGGTGTTGTCTGCGTCGATGTGGTAGCGCGTCCTGATCGTTGATAGCCCGACCTTCGCGGCGGGGTTCTTCCCCCGGAACCCGTCCGGGTCGAACACCCCGTCCACCTCGACCCGCACGTGGCGCAGCCGGATACCGTTCGGCTTGGCAAAAGCCCTCGCAACGACGCACTTGCAGGCGCCGAGGGCCGACAGGACGGCTTCGAGCGGGTTCATCCCCTCGTCCTTGCCGCCGAGCGAAGGCGGCTCGTCCAGGACGAAACTCATACCCCGGGATGTGCAGCGCGTCGCCATGCCCTCCAAGGATTCGGCGACCGCGGAAAAGACAGCCTCAGCCATGATGCTCCCTTCACATGTCGTTTCTTTCAGGCTAACCGGTGACCCAACCGCCTAGTGCTACACGTTTCGTGGACAGTGACGAAAAACAGGTTTAATGGCTCTTCAGAGTTGGGGTGGGGGTTGGCGTTGGGGTGAAACGGGTCGAGGCCCTCAGGATTGGTGGCGACCAAACACACCGTTCCGGAGGACCTCGATGTTGCCCGGGTCTATGTTGTGTTGCCGCGCGTTGCGGTGGCACCCATGCCACGTATTGTGTTCGCTGCGATCTGCTGGTCGGTCTGGGAGACTTGCATGTGACCACCGTCGATGTCGATGCGGCCGTCGGGCTGCTAACGGTCGGTGTCGAATCAACCAGATCGCCGATGGGTTGCCCGGAGCGCGGGGTGATCGCGGATGGCCATGGCCGCAGCAATGTGACCTTGGTCGACGCGCCGTGCTTTGATCGGATCGTGCGGATCGTGTGGCGCAAGCGAACCTGGTGTTGCGGCGAGCGGTCCTTGTGTGAAGAAGGTGTTCACGCAGCAGAACCCGGTAGTCGTGGCTCCGCGGGCAGGTTTGACCATGCGTGCGTGTTGGTGGGCAGTCAAGCAGCTTCGCCGTGAACATGCCTCGGTCGCGGGCTTGGCTCGACAACTCGGAATCACGTGGAACACGCTGTGGTCTTCGATCAAGCCGATGTTGCAGGTGATGGCTGACGATGTGACCCGGTTCGCTGGTGTGAAGCGGCTCGGCGTGGATGAGCACGTGTGGCACCACGTCTCCGAGCTCCCGATCAACCGTGGTGGCCGCGGCCCAAGCAGTTGACCGGGATGCTCGATCTCACCCCGGGATGCTGACGGCGCCCCACGGGCGCGGCTGCTGGACCTGGTGCCGGGCCGGTCAGGGAAGGCGTATCGCGACTGGCTCGAGGAAGGTGGCGAGGCGTTGCGTGCCGGGGTCAAGGTCGCCACACTCGACCCGTTCCACGGCTACAAGAACGCTATCAACGACCAGCCCGACGACGCGACCACGGTGCTGGACCAGGTCTACATCGCATGGCAGTGCGCCCAGCAACTGCGCTCCGCATACCACGCGCCGAGCATGGCCGAAGGCCGACACATCGCCGAGAAGGTCCTCACGTCATTCCCGACCTGCCCGATCCCAGAAATCAAACGGCTCGGCACGACCCTGAAACGATGGTGAGACGCATTCCTGGCCTACCCCGAAACCGACCGCGCCAGCAACGGCGACACCGAAGCGATCTGTGAGTATGACTCTGGCTGGTCTGGGATCGGCTGGTCAGGATGGATGCAGGTCGTGTCGATCCGGGTGTGACTCTCGAAGCTATTGGCCCGCTCTCGGTGCCTTTCAACGGACTGATCGAACTCCAACGACCAATCACACGAGGACTCCGCAACCCAGACCACTACCTACTCCACATGCTCCTCACCGGCGGCGGACTCACCCACCCCCACCTCAGATAGGAAGAGCCCGTATTCTGGGCGGTCCACCAGGCCACGTGATGATTCCTAGCGGCTTGGTGGACGGGCTGACCCTTCATCGATCACCGCCGTCAGCAACGTTTGCCGCAGCCGATTCGTGCACCGAGCGGTAGTTCGGGCGTCGTTTGGGTGAACGTCCGCTGAGCACACGCCGACCGCCAGAAGGCAGATCGATCGCGTCGATCACGTGATAGTCGGGCAGGTATGAAGATCACGCTCACAGCGTCACGCTACGAGTAAGTAGGCTCGTTCACAGCTCGTGGTCCGTGTCCGGTTGGATGTTTCGCAACACCCATCCCGGCATAAGGCCACGAGCTTTTGCATCAACGACCCATCACACTCAGCTACGAGCAGCCAGCAAAACTGCGGCGCATCAGATGAAGCGGAATCCGAAGAGGCCGCCTTCTTCTCCTGCATCGGTAAGGACCGGTTCTATCACGTAGTCCCGCCGGTCGAAGCCTTCTATTTCAGCGGCTGCAAGCCGATCTGAGTTGAGCGTCACGACATACTGAAACCCCACCTGATCCGCGAGCCGAGCGCCAATGTTGAGACAAGATGCGATCTGCCGGTCGTCCATGGAATCAAACAGTTGGCTATCGTGCACCAATATTCGCGGTGCACGACCGATTTGGATTGCCGTCGCGGCGCACACCATGTCAAGCAGGAAGATTTTCACGCCCAAAATCCCTGCCGAGGCATCGCCATCAATCTTTGGTACGACTTTCAAGATGCCCTTACGCGTCGCCTCGATCAGCAAGGACACGTTGCGGTCGTTGTAGATCTCTTCTCCGAGTCGCTGGAACAAGACGATGGCCTCTTCCAGAGGAAGCTCGCGGTCCGCAATCTCAGTTCGGACGTTGGCTTCTGCCTCGGACATCATTGCGCGCAAGCGAAGACCTGTGTCGCTGACAGACTGCACAAGCTCCAGTTTCCGCTCCAAGTCAGCAACAAGGGCGTCCAGCTCAGTGAGTTCGCGTTCTGCGCTGCGGAACGTTTCCAATGCCATCGACTCGTTCAATAGATTCATGACGGCCGCGCGTCGTTGATCGAGAGCTTGGCGCTCCGAGCGCGCCTCAGCTAGGCGCTGACTTACAGCCAGCAACTCTGCTTGAAGGTACATTTGCCGGTTTCTCACCACGGAAGCATGAAACTCGGCGACTTCGCTGAAGCGGCGGGTCGTAGTCTCCGGCAGGACGATACCGATTTCCGCGTACATACTTTCAAGCTGCTTGGCCAGTTCTGCCCCTGCGACAGCGGGGCGCTCTTCCGTCATTGCAAGCTCGAGGTCGCGCTTTCGTCGTTCGAGCGAAAGGCCCTCATCATTGAGGTCTCTGATTGCGTGGGTCAGACGGTTCGCCTCCGCCTGGTGGTCAGCATACTGCTCATCGACCCTAAATCCCGACAGATTGGACTCCAAGCGAGACCGCTTCTCACGAGTTTGAGCCAAACGGGCACGCAACTCCGGCTCGCTGAGCGCGATAGCACCGAGCGCGCCGTCGGAAATAGCTTTATTAAGCGCTTTCCGGTTCTTCTCCAGCGCTGTTACCTCGCCAGCTTTAGCAAGGATCTCAGGCGAGAATCCAAGAAAGAAACCGATCCGGGTTCCCGACTCCCAGTCGGACTCGACACGATAAGTCTTGAGCGGATCGCTGAAGTAGTCACGGACAAGCTGTCCGAATAGCTGTCCTACTGTAGGCCTTCTGATAGATTCGGGAAGGCCAAAGAGTTTGGAGAGTTCGCGCTTCCAGTCATCAACGCTAGTCTCAGATCCATTTACGTAGACCTTCGTTCGCGGCGATACCGGTCTTTGCGCTCGGCTAGGCTCTGCAGCTCCGTCTAGTTCAATTTCGGCCCAGAACGAGTGCTTGGATAGCAGATCAGCTTTGAGGCTGTCGTCGATACTCCCTCCAAGAATGTAGCGTAGGATTCTGATAAAACTCGTCTTGCCTGAACCATTTCGACTGTCCCCTGACGTGGATTCAGTCGTTTTATCCGCGAGCAGAATGTTCATCCCGTCGTGAAATTGCAACTGCTTGAAGCGTGCGTCAGATGAGCCTAGTTTATGCAGAAACATGACATCTCACCAACTGCCCAGATTTGTTCCAAGAAACTGCGTCAATCGCAAACAGCATGGACAAGGCAAGCGCAAACCAATCGAAGGTGATCTTGACATCTAGGCTAACCTCACTTGAGTATTTCGAGAATCGCTCCCAAAGCCCCGAGACGGTTGCCGGCGAATCTAATAGCGAGATGAGGTGTGCTCCAATAGTTAGCAAAGCTCGTTGAGGTTCGATCCCTTTAGTGGGAAGCAACATCGCGCAGTTCACCTCCATCATGCTCCGCAGGTGGCTCTTCGAAGATGTCACACGAGTCAAAGAAGTATGCCGTGACGGCATACACGGCATTGGCCCTTTTTGTGGAGAAGTCAAAATCTTGGCCGCCAAGTGCCCCGTAGATTCGACGAACAATTTCGCGTACATCCTGAGTAGCCCGCCTGGCTTCTTGGTAGATGACGCGGAAGCGTTGAGCCTTCTCGTCACGCAACTCAGGGTTCGCTTGTTCGGAAAACCATTTGTTGATGCGTGTCGATAGCAGTCTCCCCGCGTTGAACTCTGCCCTCGTAGTTTCGGGGAGATTATTGAAGTCCATCTTGGTTGGGGGAACTGGGCGGATGGATTCAATGTGGTCGGGATCATCCCCATCTACCCTCTCCAGAGAGAGGATCAGCTCCACAAGATCAGTGAGCTTCACGTTCTGTGCGTGCGGAACGCCTGGAATGACTTCATCTAGCTGCGATGCGGTCAGCTTGCTAACGGCCTTCCACCATAGATCATCTGCCTTCCAAATCTCGATTCTGATGGGGCGTTGAGTACCCGGCGCATGCTGCTTCCGCAGAACCTGAACACTCTTAGTCGGCGCAGGGCCAAAGGGAGCGTTGGTCACAAAACGCCAAGTTGAGAAGCTCTCCCAGCTAGCGATCCCTCTGGCGAAGTCCGACTCCAGCTTGTCTTTGGTCTTCTGGTCAATGCCGCTTGTGGCGCGCTGTCCATAGCAGGCGTACAGGATCGATCCATTGTCGGCGAGCCCATCACAGCCGCCGTCGCCGCGCCTTCCCATCGGCGTTGGGTTTAGATAGTCGACATGGAGGCGAGCCAAGATCGCCGTGACGTACTCCTCGAAAGCATCACCGGAAGCGAGACACCGCTGGTCATGCTTTGCTCGGTACCAGCTCTTCCATGCCGAGTCGATCATGGACACGATCCCCCTTTCACGGACGATTCACGTGTGCGGTCAGAACGGTGTCGCTGTATCGGGGTTGCGCCACCCTGCCAACCAAGTCTAGCTATCCACCCCGACCGCAGTCCTCGCCGACCGGTCCATGTTGCCGCTCGTGAAAAGCCTCTTCAGGGAGAGCCGAAGGAGCTGAGTTAGCAAGGATCTGGGCTCAGAGTTCAAGAAGGCGGTCCACCCGTTGTCCAGGTTCCCTTCAGCCGTTCTCGTCGCCAGCGTGAGACATGCATCCGGAGAGCGATCGTGGCGCAGGCTCGGTCGATCCTCTGCGCGGAGGCCTCCGGGGCTGCCCCGAGGGCTGTTGGGTTGGTGATCTGGTACCAGTCGCGATATGTGGTGACGACAAGGGCGCGTCGGCGCCACTGCGGCCGTCCCCGTCCACTCGCCGGGGCTTGGCCGAGCGCCTTGGCCCACGGCCCGTGGGCTTGGAGAGCGGTGCCGAGGACAGCTTCGGTCCGGTTCTCAATGAGCTGGCGACGCTCGGCCAGAGCGCGTCCCCAGCGTCACGGTGCTGTTGGCTGAGTGGGTGTAAGTGGTCCAGGGGCACAGCAACGAAGCGCCGATGGCGCACCGCTGCTGACCTCCTCGCCGCTGGACCAGGTAGCAGTCCTCCAGTTGGTGAAGGGTTGAACAGCTGATACAGTTGTTTCAGATATTGCATCTATGCGAGTGAAGGTCTGTCTCATGTCCACGACGCTGACTGCCGACAAGGTTTCTGCTGACGAGCTGGCTCAAACGGAAGAGTTTGCTCAGGGCCTGCCTCAGGGCTCGCCTCTCGCGATCATGCTCGAAGGCCTGCTTGATGCGGTGCGACGCGGTGCGGACGTGACGCTGCTCGCCTCTGACAAAGAACTGACCCCCAATCAGGCGGCCCAACTGTTGCGGGTGAGCCGCCCACATCTGGTGAAGATCATGGATCGCGGGTTGTTGGCCTACCGGCTGGTCGGGTCGAACCGCCGGATCGCGAAGGCCGACCTGCTTGACTACATCGAACGCCACGAACGCGCGAACGCCCATGTCAACCAGCTACTGGGCACACGCACCCACGCGCAACTGCAGGCAATGGACGAAGCAGCTCCACTCACCGACGAAGACCTAACTGCCTTGGATGCGCTGATCACGGAGTGACTCGATCAGGGCCGCTGCCTGCCGAGCCGCAGGTCTGTCGCTTACCGCCCAAGGAGATCAGTCATGATGTCCAGGACTTTCGGTTGGTGCGGCACCCAACCCGAGGAAGCGGTCGAAGAAGGCGCTCAGCCTGGCAATCACCCGACGTTTCTTCTCGTCGTGACCGCCGCTCGGAGCGAAACGCGAAATCGGCGGCAAGATCTTGGTGATGGCCGTCCCGGTGGTGCGCAACTCGCCGTTGCGGAAGGCGTTCTGGACGAACTCCTGAGCGGCCTCCGGCTTGAGGTTCTCGTCCGCGATGATCCTGGCGAGCTCGGTCTTGCGCTCGGCCTCGATGAAGGCCACCCATTCGTCGTCGATGTGCCCGTCAACAGAAACCGAGTCGACGAATGCCTCGATGAGGTCCCTCTTGTTACGCAGCGTCGGGCTGGCATTGACCGCCCGGGTGATCTCGGAGCGGATCTCTTTGTCGTCGCCGTCACCGTGCTCGTCCCGGTACTTCTGCACCAGCATGAGGATGTAATCGACATTGATCTCCACCTGTTTGATGAGTTCGATCTCGAAGAGAACGTCGTCGTTGATTACTTCCTTCTCGGCGTCCTGGCCTTGACGGAACTGGGCGTAGAGGTCGAGGTAGATGCTGCGGTAGTCCTGCCCTTGGCGTTCGCTGAGGATCTCGTTCCCGGCGAAGTCGTCGAATGAGGAAAGGACGTTCTGCAACCGCAGAATTGCGCCGAACAGCGCGATGAAGGCCTTCTGAGCTGCCTCTCCGATGATCGGCTGGCCGAGCGGGAATGCCTCCAGCAACTCGGCGACCTTGTCGGCGTATTCGCGGTAGTAGTCCTGGTAGGGCTTGAGCAGGACGACGCCGCGGGCCTCCCGGTTGCCGAACAGTTCCAGCGCGGCGTTGGTCTCGTCCTCCAGGTTGCGGAAGGCGACGATATTGCCGTAGGTCTTCACCGAGTTCAGGATCCGGTTGGTCCGGGAATAGGCCTGGATGAGACCGTGGGCGCGCAGGTTCTTGTCGACGAAGAGGGTGTTGAGGGTGGTGGCGTCGAAGCCAGTGAGAAACATGTTCACGACGATGACCAAGTCGATTTCCCGGTTCTTGATCCGCTGTGAGAGGTCCTTGTAGTAGTTCTGGAACCTCTCGGCGCTGGTGTCGTAGCTGGTGCCGAACAGGTCGTTGTAATCCTGGATCGCGTCCTCCAGGAAGCTGCGAGCGTCGGCGGGCAACTCGTCGGTGTCGAAGGCCTCGTCGTCGATGATCCCGTCGCTGACGGCCTCGTTGGCCCCGTAGGAGTAGATCAGGCCGATCTTCAGCCTGCGTCCGGGCGGCAGTTTTTCCTGCAGCAACGCAAAGTGGTTGTAGTAGATCCGGGCGGCCTCAATGGATGCGGTGGCGAACAGCGCATTGAAACCATGCACGCGGCGATGTCCCCGAAGCGCTTCGGCGCGGCGAGAGGTGCGGCTGGATTCGGCCACATTGGTGACGACCGAATGGTCGTAACTGGAGGCGCGTTTCGTTTTCTGGTCGAAATGCTCAAGCACATAGGAGACGATCTTGCTGATGCGTTCCGGGTCGAGCAGCGCCCGCTCGGTGTCGATGGCCGACACCTGCTTGTCGGTGACGCTGCCCACCTGCACGGTGCTGACGTAGTCGATGCGGAACGGCAACACGTTCTTGTCGGTGATGGCGTCCACGATCGTGTAGGTGTGGAGTTTATCCCCGAAGGCCTGTTCGGTGGTTTTCAGCCGGGGGTTTCCGCCGCTGGCCGCGTTGATCGCGAAGATCGGTGTGCCTGTGAAACCGAACAGGTTGTACCGCTTGAACGCCTTGGTGATCGCGGTGTGCATGTCCCCGAACTGGGAACGGTGGCATTCGTCGAAGATGATGACGACGTGCTGGCGATAGACGTCGTGGCTGGGGTTGGCCTTGATGAAGGTCGAGAGTTTCTGGATCGTCGTGATGATGATCTTGGCGTCCCGGCTTTCCAGCTGGCGTTTGAGCACCGCGGTGGACGTATTGGAATTGGCCGCACCCTTCTGGAAACGGTCGTATTCGCGCATGGTCTGGTAGTCCAGGTCCTTGCGGTCCACCACGAAAAGCACCTTGTCAACGCTGTCCATCTGGGTGGCGAGCTGGGCGGCCTTGAAACTGGTCAGGGTTTTGCCCGAGCCGGTGGTGTGCCAGACGTAGCCGCCGGCGTCGATGGTGCCGAGTTTTTTGTAATTGGTGGCGATCTCGATGCGCTGCAGCATCTTCTCGGCGGCGACGATCTGGTAGGGACGCATCACCAGCAGCATCTTGTCGACGGTGAGGACGCAGTACCGGGTGAGGATGTTGAGCAGCGTGTGCCGGGCGAAGAAGGTTTTGGCGAACGCGATCAGGTCGCGGATCGGCTGGTTCCTGGCATCCGCCCACCACGAGGTGAACTCGAACGAATTGGAGGTCTTGCGTCTGCGGCTGGTCTGCTGCCCTTCTTTCAGGTGCTGGCTCCGGGTGGTGTTGGAGTAGTACTTGGTGAGCGTGCCGTTGGAGATGACGAACAGCTGAACGTAGTCGAACAGACCGCTGCCCGCCCAGAAACTGTCCCGCTGATACCGGTCGATCTGGTTGAACGCCTCACGGATGTCCACGCCCCGGCGTTTGAGTTCGATGTGCACCAGCGGCAACCCGTTGACGAGGATCGTCACGTCGTACCGGTTGGAATACTTGGCACCGCCCTCGCCCTGGCCGATCTCGTACTGGTTGATGACCTGGAGTCGGTTGTTGTGGATACGTCGCTGATCGATCAGCAGCACATTCTTGGTGGTGCCGTCGTCCCGGCGAAGCAGCTGCACGTTGTCTTCGTGGATGCGCACCATCTTTTCGGTAATGCCGTCGTTCTTTCCGGCAATGCAGGTGGTGAAGAACCGATCCCATTCGGTATCCGAGAACTGAAACCCGTTCAACAGTTCCAGCTGGGTTCGCAGGTTGCCGATCAGGTCAGCCTCCGAACGGATCGTCAGATACTCGTAGGCCTGTGACTGCAGCACCCGGATGAGTTCGGCCTCCTGGGCCGCCTCCGACTGATAGGCGGTCTCCTCGTGCGGATCAGGGATGTACTCCGCGACGACGGTGGACTCCACCGAGACCGCAATCGGGTCGTAGGAAACGGCCGTGGCGGGTGTGTGGTCGTTCGGTTTCATCGCGTGGCTCACAGAGCGTCGAAGAAGTCTTCGTCCAGACGGACAAGGCTGGGGGTGGGTTCCGACTGCACTCCCACCCCGTAGTGGACGAGCAGTTGGGCGAGGCGCTGCCCGTCGATCAGCTCGATGCGGGCGTTGATGCGTTCGGCCTCGTCGCGGGCGCCGCGGGTGAAGGTGGCGGTGGTGATGTAGACACCCCGGTCACCTTGTTTGCTGAGCAGGGCACCGGCGAATCGCTGAATCTCGGGCCGGTCGACGCTGCGATGCAGGGCCCAGCACTTCGCCTGCACGTAGATGCGGTCCAGGCCGAGCGGGTCCTGGCTGATGATCCCGTCGATGCCGCCGTCGTTGCTGAGTGGGGTGTGTTCGAGAGAACCACGCTGGCCGTAACCCATCGCGGCAAGCAGTTGGATCACCAGGTGCTCGAACCCCGCGGGGGAGACATTCACCGCCGCGGTGAGGACCTCGGCCTCAACCACCGCCCGGTTCGCTTTGATGGCCTGCTGGATCAGGTCGGCGGGGGTGGAGGCTGCCGGGGGTTCCGCTGCTGCCGCTTGCTCCGGCGAGCCGCCCGAGGTGCCGGTGCGTTGGAGGAACTCCCGGAAGTGCGGGTATGACTCCAACGTTCTGATGTCGATTCGCTCAGGATGAGCCGCCAAAGCTTCACGCCCGGTGCCGGTGATGCGTGCGTGCCCACGGGTTGGGCGTTCGATCAGGTCGGCTTTGAACAGATAGGTGATCGCCCAGCCGACCCGGCTGGCCATCACCCGCTGCTTGCCGCTGGGCAGCAGGGCGTTCTGCTCCTCGGGAGTGAGGTGAAACTCCTCCTCCAGCGCGGCAACGAGATCCCGCTTGCGCCAGGTCTGGCCATCGGCGAGCAAAACCAGCACCGGCCGCATGCACGTCTGATAATCGGGGATCATCGTTTCTCCTCAAAGGTCAGCAGCCGGTCCCGGTAATACTCGTACTGCTTCCGCCGAGCCGCCAGCTCCGCCGGAAGACCAATACTGAGATCGTTCACCAAGGAATCGAACTTGTCCAGGATCGAGACGATGCGGCGTTGCTCTTCGAGGGGAGGGATGGGGACTTTGATTCGCTTTAGTCCGTCCAGCAATAGAGTCTTTACTTTGGTGCGGGCGATAGCTTGTTCCTTAGCTTTGCGGAAGTCATTTCCTTGCATCGTATAGGCGAGGTAGGAGGCGTCCAGTTCGGAACGTATCACGTAGCAGTGATCATGCACCGCAACAGGCTCCTCTCCGAGCCATGCCATCGCTTTCCCGACATCCTCAACCGTTTCTCCAACGTCGGTCAAGATAACGTCACCTTTACGGGCGTATCGTAGCACAGGTCCTAGGTCGGATCGGACCTGAGAAGTCGCTTGATTTGCGGTGGTGCCGTATCTGGTATAAATCTCTCCGTAGTGAATGACCCCTATCCCGTCTGAGTCAACATAGTCGCTCTTGGTGAACCGCTTACCTCGGAAAATCAACCCTAGATCGCCAATTGCGACCCATGGCACCTCGTTTTCTACACGAAACGTGATAAGCCTATCCAAATAGTATTCGTACTGGCGGCGGCGGGCTTCCAGCTCCGCTTCCAGCTCCGCTTCCAGCTGGGTGAACTTATCCAGCGCTCTCACGATTTCCCGCTGCACCTCAAGCGGTGGAACGGGGACGCGGAATTTCAAGATCGCTGCCTTGTCTCCTCGTGGCATCTTGGCGCCTTTTGAGTGTTGCGTGGCGTAGGAGAAGAATTTATCTGATGATAGCGTGTAGTAGAGAAATCTGGCATCGACTATTGGGTGAAATGCCTTCGAAAGGCGAATGGCGAGGACATCGCCGCTGCATCCACCAGTTCTGTCTGAAAGCCAGATTTTCTTCAGGTAGGGACGAATATTACCGAGTAGTAGATCTCCAGCCTCGTAAGCGGTTAGGCTGGATGTGTTTGGTGCGTGGCTTGCATCAACCCTGCCTCCCTTGTTTGGCAGAAGATTATCCACGCCCACAAAGGTGGTTTTATCAAGGTGGGAAGCTTGTGCTCGAGTGTCTGAGTAGCCCGCGATCTCCCCTAGCTGATACTGACTCACCCCATCCGGGCATAGGTCTGCGATCAGTTTGTCGATTTGGCTCATTTCTTGCCTTCGATCTCGCGCTGGGCGCGTTTGATGGATTCCAGGTAGGCTTCTTCAACTTCGGTCGGGGTGGTTGCCAGCTGGGCGCGATACTTGGCGTACTCGCCCTCGGCGTGGGCTACTGCCCGTTCGCGGCTGACGCTGCCGGAGCCGCGCAGGACAGGAGCGTCCATGGCGACGATGAGGCG
Source organism: Propionibacteriaceae bacterium (assembly GCA_905372155.1). GTDB lineage: Bacteria > Actinomycetota > Actinomycetes > Propionibacteriales > Propionibacteriaceae > Arachnia. The sequence continues at coordinate 16,053 of CAJPNZ010000011.1, read as the reverse complement.
GTCGAGGTGGGCGAGCCAGTCGCTCATGTAGGTGGGCTCGTGGTTCTGCGCACGGAACTCCGCCGCATCGAAGTAGGCCGACACCAAGGTGTTGAGCTTCTTCAGCTCGGACTCGCCAAGGTAGTTCTTCGCGATCGTGACATCGGACTTGCGGGGTCGCTCGCCGCTGAACGAAGTGAGCCCCATGTTCGGCTTCGTGGCATCGGCTCGGGCGGCGATGACCTCCGCGGAGGTCTGCCCGTGTGCGGCGTAGTGAAGCTTGTTCTGGACGATCTTGAAGAACTCAGTGGTCTCTGGTGCGCGCGGGTCGTAGTCCACACTGGTGGCGTAGAGGTCCAGCACCTGCCGGTACAGCACCTTCTCGCTACTGCGGATGTCACGGATGCGTTCCAGCAGCTCACGCCAGTAACTGCCGCCACCAAGATTCTTCAGCTTGGCGTCATCCATCGTGAAACCCTTGATGAGGTACTCCCGCAGGCGTTCGGTCGCCCAGATCCGGAACTGGGTGGCGACCCTGCTCTTCACCCGGTAGCCGACTGAGATGATGGCATCAAGGTTGTAGAACGGGATCTCCCGGGCGACCTGACGGGAACCCTCGGTGCGAACCTGTCGGAATCTCCGACAGGTTGCAGCCTCGTCCAACTCTGCTTCGTCGTAGATGTTCCGAAGGTGCTCGACGACGTTGGTGCGGGAGGTCTGGAACAGCTCGGCGATCTGCTGCTGGCTGAGCCAGACGGTCTCTTCCTCCAGGCGTACCTCAAGCGCGGGGGCGCCGTCGTCGCGCCGGTAGAGGATCACCTCACCGGCTGCTCCCCTGGTCACGACGGCTCTCCCTCCAGGTCGGCGACGATGGCGTCGATCTCGGTGCGAAGCTCGGCCTGGCGGGCGACGATGCGGGCGATCTCGGCGTTGAGGGCCTGGATGTCCACGGCCTCGCGGGTGTCCTCCTTCTCGACATAGGAGGACACCGAGATGTTGTAGTCGTTGGCCGCGAGGTCTTCGTTGGTCACGAGCTTGGCTACGTGGTCCACGTCGCGGCGGGCGGTGAAGGTTTCCAGGATGTGATCCTGGTTCTGCTGCAGCAGCTTGTTCTTGTTCCCGACCCGGCTGAACTCACCCGAGGCGTCGATGAACAGCACCGTGTTCTCGGGCTTCGATTTTTTCAGCACGATGATGCAGGTGGCGATGGTGGTGCCGAAGAAAAGATCCGGCGGCAGCTGGATCACGGCATCCACGTAGTTGTTGTCGATGAGGTATTTGCGGATCTTGCGTTCCGCACCCCCGCGGTAAAGCACGCCGGGGAACTCGACGATCGCCGCGGTGCCGTTGACGCTCAGCCACGACAGGATGTGCATGGTGAACGCCAGGTCCGCCTTCGACTTCGGCGCCAGCACCCCGGCGGGGGCGAATCGTTCGTCGTTGATGAGCAGCGGGTTATCGTTTCCCTCCCACTTCGTCGAATAGGGAGGATTCGACACGATCGCCTCGAACGGCTCATCATCCCAATGCCTGGGATCGGTCAGGGTATCGCCGTGCTCAATGCTGAAGTGCTCGTAGTTGATGTTGTGCAAGAACATGTTGATTCGCGCCAGGTTGTACGTGGTCAGGTTGATCTCCTGCCCGTAGAACCCGTTGCGGACCCGGTCTGGCCCGAGAACCTTGGCGAACTTCAGCAGCAGCGACCCCGACCCGCAGGCCGGGTCGTAGACCTTGTTCACCGCGGTTTTGCCGATCACCGTCAGCCGGGCCAGCAGCTCCGAGACCTCCTGCGGGGTGTAATACTCCCCACCGGACTTGCCGGCCTGCGAGGCATACATGCCCATGAGGTATTCGTAGGCGTCCCCGAAAAGGTCGATCGAGTTGTCCTCGAAATTACCCAGCGGCAGATCGCCGATCGCGTTCAGGAGCTTGGCGAGTTTCCCGTTGCGCTTGAGCACCGTCGGGCCAAGCTTGGAGCTATTGACGTCAAGGTCATCGAACAGGCCCTTCAACGCGCCCTCGGCCGCCGTGCCGACCGCCGACCCCTCGATGTTGCGGAATACCCGCTCCAGGGTCTCGTTCAGTTTCTCGTCCCGGGGCGCCCGATCGCGGACATTGGCGAACAGCTCCGAGGGGAAGATGAAGAACCCCTTCTCTGCCACGACGCCGTCAAGGATGTCGGAGGCCCGGTGATCGGACTCATCGATGTAGTCGTAATCGGGATCCCCGGCCTCGTGCTCGCCCTGGTTGATATGGGCGGTGAGGTTCTCTGAGATGAACCGGTAGAACAGCATGCCCAGGACGTAGGCCTTGAAGTCCCAGCCGTCCACCGAGCCGCGCAGGTCGTTGGCGATCCGCCAGATGGTCTTGTGCAACTCGGCCCGTTGGGCCTCTTTGGTGGTCGGTGCCATCGTGTGTCTCCTACGCCAACGGCGCGCTAAATGCTGTTCTCAGCAGGTGTGCTCACACCGTACTAGAGCCCACTGGCAAAACCGGGAGAGGCCATGCCTGACAACCGGGACTGCATGCGGCGGGCCACACCCTCCCGGTGTTGGGGCGCCGTACCCGGGCGGTCGCGCAGCAACCTGGGCCCGCCTCGTCGGCAGAACACCTCACCGCTGCATGGAGTGGCGACGACCCCGGCCCGTGCTGGGCTGGGAAACTCGTGCTGGAGAAGCTGCAACACTGTAACAAGCTGTAACAATGTTACAGTTACTCTATGACCTCGGCAGTCGTGGATCGTAGCCTGACGTTGACCCCAGAGCAGGTGGGGCCAGCGCTGCTGGCCCTTGCGGAAGATCAGTGGTTCGAGCGCAAGTCCGCTCGCGTGTCGCCACGCGATCTCGCGGTCCCGCTGGTGGCTATGGCCAACGCCGATGGCGGGGTGATCGTCGTTGGGCTCCACGACGGCAAGGTGGAGGACGTGCCAGCGCAGCGGCGCAACGAGCTGCGGCAAGCCTGTCTCGACTACACCGAACCGCCGGTACGCGCCCGGGTGGAAGAGGTTGAGGCGCTGGACGCCGAAGGCGAGCCGGCCACTCTCGTCCTGCTGAACATCGCTCCGGGGGAGACCGTGCACGTCACCCAGAAGGGTGAGTGCTACCTGCGGGTTGGCGATGAGTCGCGGCGGTTGACTGCCGCGCAGCAGCGTGAGCTCGTGTTCGATCGGGGCATGGCGCACTATGAAGCCACTCCCGTGAACCTCACCCTGGTGGATCTCGACCAGCAGGCCCTGGCGGATTACGCCGAACGCATCGGCGCGGCGACCATTGAGGGTGCGCTGGCCGCGCGCGACCTGGTGGATCGCCGGGGTCGGCTCACCGTGGCCAGCGAGCTGCTGTTCGACGAGCGTCCCCAGCGTGAGTTTCCCAATGCCGTCGTCCGGATTCTCAAGTACGGGGCGGAACACCGGGGCGTGGGACGAAACATGACGCTCGAACAGGACCGCCGGGTGGAAGGCTCCCTGCTGCGGCAGATCTCCGAAGCCATCCGCCAGATCGAGGACATGATGCCCGCCTGGCAGCAACTGAGTGACGCGGGCACCTTCGAACCCATCTCCCGGATTCCCCGGGATGCCTGGCTGGAGGGACTGGTCAACGCCGTCGTTCATCGCTCGTACAGCACCATGGGCGACCACATTCGCTTTGAGATTTTCCCAAGCCGGATCGAGATCACCTCGCCAGGACGATTCCCGGGCATCGTCGAACCCCAACGCCCGCTCGATATCCGGCGCTATGCCCGTAACCCGCGCATCGCCCGGGTGTGCGCCGACTTGGGGTACACCAGGGAGCTCGGGGAAGGGATTGCGCGGCTATTCGCCGAGATGCGTGGACGCGGGCTCGTCGATCCCCACTATTTCCAATCCTCTTCCTCGGTGACCCTCACCTTGTCGGCGCAGGAGGCGCTCCCCGAAGAAATCCGCTCCCGGCTCACCCGCAGCGCGATCGCCATCCTGAACACGTTGCGCCAGACGGGGGAGCCGCTCTCCACCGGGGCGCTGGCCGAACTGGCAGGGGTAGCCCGCATGACCGCCACCCGGGCGCTAGCCCAGCTGGAAGAACTCGGACTCGTCATCCGGGAAGGCTCCGCCAAGCAGGACCCACGCGCCACCTGGCACCTCACCTGAACTGTAATGAACTGTAACAAGCTGTAACAATGTTGCAGTTCCATCCCCAAAGTTCTTGGCTGGAGCGGCTATTTTCGCCCGGGCCACGGCCCGTGGTCACAGCATTGCCACCTGTGGCCTCTATTCGCCGAAGGCGGCGCCCAATCCTCGTTTCAGTTCGGCTCCGTCGTGCCACAGGGGTAGTCGCAGCATCGTGCGGTAACCGTCGTGGGGGTGAGAAGCCCGGTCCGGCGGCGAGCTTGACCCCGGCCCGTTTGGCCTGCTCGACGAAGGCGACGGCGTCCGTTCCGGTGTCCACCCACAGGCCGGAACCGCCGACGATCCGCCGCCAGGTGTACTCGGCCGGGATGTGGGTGACACCGGGTGTTGATGAAAAGGAGGCCCTCTGAGTGGGGCGTTGAAAGCGTTCACGCCGATCAACTGGAGGTCCTCGTGTCCCGCTCTGAGGCCTGATTTGACTGTTCGTGGTCGGCTGTTGCTGGTTCACCGTGTCATTGTCGAGGGATGGGCTTGTGGCCCAGCGGTGGGGATCTTTCGTCAGTGTGCTCACCGGTTGCTGAACCGATACCGACAACGTGGCGAAACCGGGATCGCGGATCGTTCCAGCGCCCCGCATCATCACCTGAACCGGACGCCACTCGAGGTCGAGCACCAGGTCCTACGGCTGCGTCGTGAGCAACATCGAGACCCGGAGTGGATCGCCGCCCGCAGGGGCGTCCCGACACGCACCATCACCACATGCCTCGCATGCGCGAACTCGACCCGCTCACCAGCACTGTGATCCGGGCATTGAAGACCACCGCGATCCACTACGAGCACGACCAGCCCGGTTTCTTGGGCCACACCGATGTGAAGAAGATTGGGCAGGATCCCTGACGCAGGCAGCTGGAGGCTCCATGGCCGCCAGATGGACTCCACCGCTGCCCGCAAGAAACTCCAAGCTCGGTTACGACTATCCCCACTTCCGTGGTCGATGACTACTCTGCTGTGCCTACGCTGAGATCCTGGACGACAAGACCGCAGCCACCGGTGGGTTTCCTGGCCCGCGCCCTGGCAGCCTACACAGATACCGGGATCCGGGTCGAGCGGTTCATGAGCGACAACCACTGGTCATATACGCGCAGCCCCGCGCTGGCCGAACTACTGGACCAGCGCGGGAACAAACATGTGTCCATCCGCCCACACTGCCCCCGGCAGAACAGGAAAGTGGAACGGTTCAACCAGACCCTGCAAACCAAACAGGCCTGCCGGCAGCCCTTCCGAAGCAATCAAAGATACGCTGACACGCTCGCCCTCGGCTCCACCACTACAACAATGAACGCAACCATACCCCCTCGGAAACCAACCCCCATCAGCCGACTGTCACCAACCTGATAGCCGAGTACACCTAGCCGCAGCAACAGCGTTTGCCGTCGACTACAGGGCGAAGTTCCTAAAATGGCTGTGAAGATCACCGACGACCTCGACGTACTGCCCGCCTTTCGCGACTAGCTCGGGTGAGCACTGGCCTTACCCACGGACCATCGACCATCAATCAGGAGATGGCGCCTACACCACATGACATACCCGATCCGCAAGTCTTGATTATCGCTCTTCCGCCTACCGCATACGCATCCTCCTTAGCGTCGCAGAACGCGCCCTATGCAGCCTAAAGTGAAGAGCCGGGGTGTTTTTGGTTGCCCCGTATTTGCCAGCTCAACTCACGGGGTCGTGGATGTCAATTTGAGATGTAGCAGGATGCCCCCCATTTCGTTGACTCTTTTCGGAGGGGTCAGTTCGAACCCGCTAAGTAGGAAATTTCTCTGTGCATGCGGATTGTTGGGTGCAGTAATGGCGTACACATCTGTGACATCGTGTTCCATGGCGAACTGTCTACACAACTTGATGAATTTGCGCTGAATGCCGAGCCCCCTGAAGTCTGGATGAACGAACAAGGCATCGAAGGTGATGGCTTTGGCTGGCTTGACACCGGCTAACGACGCTCCAAGGTTTCTTGACCCGCTGCGGTTCGACACGAAGATCGCGAAACCAATGAGTTTGTCGTCAACATAGGCTCCAATACAGCGGTCAAGGTGCATGGATTCCAACAATTTACTTCGCGTTAGAGGAATATACTCTTTGAGAGGTGTATTCGGTGGCACGCAGTCGTCCTGCAGTGCCAAGACTTTGGATACCTCGGGAAAAGTCACACCCAGCAAGTGGATGTACTTCTCCTTATTTTCCAGGCTGCCGTATTCTACTCGCGGGCCGTAACCTGGGTCGTGCAAGTACAGGCGTTTGATTAGGTAGTCCTTCTCGTATCTATTCGTGGATCGCACCGTAACGGCCCCGTCCACACCGTGAGTCGCGCGGTCTTCGCGATACTGAATCCACTTCTCATAGAGACCGAAGATCTGAATGTAAGAGGACGAAGATGGAAGAATGTGGCACTCTTGCAAATAGGGACAATGCATGAACGAGAAGAATCGGTAGCCGAAGAGATCGTCAATATCTGCTATGCTAATGACTTTGGCTTTCGTCAAGTATGCGATGTTCTCGTAAAAATCCATGAACGAAGCGATCTCGCTCTTTGTGATATGTGTGAAATTTGACTCGCCAGCAAGATTGCGATTCTCGTCTTCGAGTGCCTCGTACACCTTCATTAATGAATTGTTATCGTGGTAGTATGAGTTCAATTTGATAATCAAATTACATTTGGTAGTGTTCTGGTTCATTCTGAGCTCGGCTACCACCAGCAAGGCTCCGCAGAATGCTGTGATCAACGAGAAGAGCGAGATCTTGTCTGAGGTCTCCATATCCAGTGGCGTGAACAGGGTCACCCCAGCTGCGAAGATGACAATGCTCACCACGGGGAGCGGCCGAAACTGTCTAGCTGACCAAGCAATACTCTTGAGTTTCTTGTTCCAAGGAATCTTATCCATCAGATTACCTATCTTCACAGCCGCTGTTTGCGACAGTCAGGTTAGATTATTCGGAGCGCCTAAGGCTGCGGGAATGGCAGGGACGCTAGGGGGCGACGGCAGGTAAGTGTGCTGGCTATCCGCCCTGGTCATGTCGCGCTCATCAGCCGTCGTGGCGAACGAGGGGGCAACGAGTTTCGGGCACATCCTATCTCCTCGTGCTCAGAGCTCCTCTGGCTACAACCATTCTGCCAGCAGGCTGGCGCCTTGAAAACCCTGAACCAATTGATCTGCTGGCGTTCCGTCGTCTGAGGCTTGGGTAAACCGGATCCTCTCTAGGCGATGGTGAAGAAAATGCGTGCCGAGATAACCGGTGGTGAAGATATTGCCGTCCGGGTATTCAGCGCGGCTTTCGGTGCTGAACCCAAGTCAGGATGCCAGCGAGCCTCAACGCGGCGCCCGCGAACCCGTGCTCCGGGCTCGTCGGGAGGCTCGGTCTCCGGCGTCGTCGAAGCCCGGCCAAGGATCCGCATCCCCACCCGCCCGGGAGGCGCCCGCGAACCGCGGGGCGGGCGAGTCAGTCCTTGACGATGAGGTAGAAGGTGGTGTCTTCGATCTGGTCGAGGCTGAGTCCGGTGGCGCGGAGTTCGGTCCGGATGACCTCGGGGTCCGGGTGGCGGAACAGGTACTCGGTGGTCTCCTCGGCCAGCACGCGATCGCCGTCAAGGGTGCGGCAGGTCATCTTCCAGTGCATGCGCTCGTCGTCGAGTGGCCATCCTTCCGCGAGGCCGCTATAGGTCAGGTCGCCGATCCGGGCGCTGGCGATCTCGTAGGGTTCCACCCGCACGGGCCGGCAGGGCGGCTGCAAATCCGTCAGGGCGGCCCCGCCCTCGGGGAGCCGGGCGGCGAGGGCGGCGAACAGTGCGGCCCGTTCATCCGGGCTGAAGTGGCCGAGGACGCCCAGCAGGATCGCCGCGCTGATGGCATCAGGCAGGGGAGCGGCGCCGAAGGCCTCGGGTCGGATCGTGACCCGGTCGAACCACTCCGGGTGCGCGGCGACCTTCGTCAGGACCAGCGCCCTCATCGCGGTGCTGGGTTCCAGGGCGTACACGTGTGCCTCCGGTAGGCGCTCCAGGACGAAGACCGTGTTCAGTCCCGACCCGGCCCCGATGTCGAGTACCGGCCCCGACTCGGCGCGGACCAGCGGAATTAGCCTCTCCAGGGCCGCCACCTGCCCTGGGCGAAAACTGGCGTTGAGCAGGTCGTAGACCGGCGCGCTGATGGCGTAGGCGTCCTTGCTCATGCCGTGACCATCCCTCGTCCCATGGCATCCCTCCTGTGTCGCAAATGCCTCCAGGTGATGATGGAGCCAACCATAGTCTGCTGAGAGCCATTCTTACAGGGCCCGGCCTCGAACGGGTGCCTCGGCGCAGTCGACGCGCTTCCTTCTCCGTGTGGGAGGGGGTGCCGGGCGCCGTGGGGGCTTCCCATCGCGTGCCCGGCGGGGCGTTGATGCCGACGCCCGGGGCCCATCGCGGCTGAACCCACCCCGCGTGGACAGTGACGAGGAGCGGGCATATCATTGCCATGCAATTGATAATCGCTATCATTTTTGGGAGTTCTGAATGATCCGTCGTGGCCTAGTCCTGATGGGCTTTGCAGCCGCCTGTGTCCTGTCGGCCTGCGTGCCCGGTGCGGACGCGCCGGGGACGTCTCCCGCCCCAACGGCGGCGACGAGCTCGGCACCCGCACCCGGTGTCACTCCGGTGACGCCCGCCCTCACCGCTACCGGCCCCGATGGGGCCGAGGTGAGCGTTCCCGCCGCTCCGCAGCGCATCGTGTGCCTCACCGGCATCTGTGACGACATCCTGGCCAGCCTCGGCATCGTCCCGGTGGCCACATCCACCCCCAACCTGGCGACCCGGCCAGAAATCTTCGGCGACAAGGGCAAGGACATCCCGGTGGTGCCGGGTAGCTTCGGGGCCGAGGACACCTCGTTCGCCGCGGAGGTCAAACCCGATCTGGTGATCGGGCTCGCGGGCGTCCACGAGGCGCTCAAGCCCGCGCTGGAGAAGTTCTCGCCGGTGCTGCTGGTAAACGTCAAGACGGACGAGGACTCCCTGGCCTATCTGCGGATGGTCGCGACACTCACCGGTAAGGCGGACGCCCAGGTCAAGGCCGAGACGGCCTACCAGGAGGCCATGGCGGCGGCGAAGCAGAAGGCAGCGACGGCGGGCGTGGCCGGTGAACCCGTCCTGCTGATGTGGGGTGGGGCCTCAGGCATGGGCGTGGCCACCAAGGGTGCCGATCCGCTGGGCAGCGCCCTGGGCAAGGTCGTCAACAACCCATTCGAGGTGCTCGGCACCGACCCGGTCAAGGCCGGGGCCTACAGCATGGAGCAGATCCTGGAGAAGGACCCGAAGGTCATGTTCGTCTCGTCGATGACCTTCGCTCCGACCGACAAGAAGGCCACGGAGATCTACGCCGACAATCCGGTGTGGAAGCAGATCACCGCGGTGAAGAACGGCCACGTCCACGAGGTCAACAAGGAACTGTGGACGTTCTGCCGGGGCACCCGGTGCATCGCCACCGCCGTGACCGAGGCCGTGGACCACATCGAACGTGACCTGAAGAAGTAGTGGGGCTCCGCCAGCGGATCACGATCCTGATACTGCTTGCCGTGGCGGGGGCCGCTCTCGTCACGGCAAGCCTCTATCTCGGCCTGCCCGCGTCGGTGCGGGTCGCGCGGATCGTGTTCCTTGAGATTCGCCTGCCCCGGCTGCTGGTGGGTGCGGCCGCCGGGGCCGGGCTCGGGGTAGCGGGGCTGCTGGTGCAGCGGGCCATGCGCAACCCGCTCGCGGTGCCCGACCTGCTGGGGGTCAGCGGGGGAGCCGCCTTCGTGGCGGCGCTGCTTGTCACCAGCGGCATCCACTCGCTGACGGCCCGCACGGCCGGGGCCCTGGCCGGCGCGGTGGCGGGGGGTGCCTTGTGCCTGCTCGCGGCCGCGAGGGGACGCAGCGCCGCGCAGACCCTGCTCGTCGGGGCGGCGGTCTCGACGGCCTGGCAGGCGGCGGTGCTGACCGTGATGTCGACGGCCGACCAGGTCGAGTTGAGCATCATCTTCAAATACCTCGTGGGTTCGCTCACCGAGATCACGGCCGATGTCGCCCTGCCGCTGATCGTCCCCCTGGTCATCGGCTGCGCCGCCACGGTCGCGGTGCTGCCTGCGCTGGGGGTGCTGTCCCTCGGCGACGAGCAGGCCTCCGCCCTGGGGATGAGGCCGGGCCGCTGGCGACTGCTGGCCCTCGGTGTCGCCGCGTTGCTGGTCGCGCTCGTGGTGGCGGCCTGCGGCCCCATCGCATGGGTCGCCTTCGTCGCCCCGACCGTGACCCGGTGGTTCGTCCCGGGGGCGGGTGAGGTGTTCCGGCTCGCGGTGACGGCGATCGTCGGGGCCGGGGCGAGCGTCGGCGCCGACATTGCGGCGCGGGAGCTGTTCAAGCCCTTCGAGACCCCGCTCGGGGCGTGGACCGCGCTGATCGGGTTCTGCGTCGCCATGGTCTTCGTGGCGAGGAGGCCGGACCGGTGAGCCGTCGTGCCTGGCTGGGCCTGTGGATCGCGGCCGCCGCGCTCATCGTCCCCGTCGCCCATCTCGCGCTGGGGCGGGGCGTGGACTGGTCCGAGCTGCTGGCCGGAACCGACACGGTCTCGTGGCGGGTGCTGACCGAGCTGCGGCTGCCGCGGCTCGTCGTCGCCCTGTTCGCCGGAACGGCTCTCGGCCTGGCCGGGCTGGCATTGCAGTCGGTGCTGCGCAACCCGCTGGCCGCCCCCGAGCTGACGGCGGTGAATCCCTCGGCGGTGCTCGGCTACCTGATCGCCTCCGGGACCGGGCTCATCGACGGCGGGTCGGTGTTCTCGTCGGTGTTGTCGGCGACCGTGGGCGGCCTGCTCGGCGGCGGACTGCTGTGGCTGGTGGCCCACCGCCGCACCTCGGAGCAGACGGCGGTGCTCGGCCTGTTGTCGGCGCTGGCCCTGACCGGGGTGGTGACGATCCTCATCGCCGCCCGGCCCACCGGCGTCGGGGGAGCGCTGCGCTGGCTGATCGGGTCGGTGGAGGCCCGCGTCGCCGAGCACGTCCCGATGATCGCGATACCAGTCCTCGCCGGGTTCGCGGCGCTGGTGCTGGTCGCCGACCAGCTGGAGATCCTCGCGGTCTCCGACTCCCACGCCCACTGCCTCGGGGTGTCACCCGGGTTCTGGCGCGGCGTGGGCATCGGGATCGCGGTGCTGCTGGCCTCGGCGGCGGTGGCGACCGTGGGGCCGCTCGCCTTCGTCGGTTTCGTCGCGCCCCACGTCGTCCGGCTGGTCTTCGGCGGGCGGCTGAGGCGACAGGTGGTGCTCGTAGCGGTGTGCGGGGGGCTGTTCGTCGCCGCCTCCGACCTCATCGCCAAGGCCGTCAGTCTCGCGATCCAGCTCACCGGCGACGGGCAGCAGGTGGGGGTGCCGGTCGGCGCCGTCACCTGCCTCATCGGGGCCGCCGCGCTGGTCGCGGTGGCCAGCTCACACCAGGAGTCAGAACCGTGACAGTGATGGAACTGCGTCGAGCCTGCGTCCAGTTCGGGGACCGGCTCGTCCTCGACCACCTCGACCTCAAGATCGGCCGGGGGGAGTGGGTCGCCCTGGTCGGGGCGAACAGCTGCGGCAAATCGACGCTGCTGCGCGCCCTGTCGGGGGAGCTGCGGATCCAGGGCGAGTCGCTGCTGGACGGGGTCAGCATCGCGTCCACGCCGCGGCGTCTCGTCGCCCAGCGGGTGGCGTTGCTGCCCCAGCAGCTGCCCCGCGTCCCGGGCATGACGGTGCGTCAGCTGGTGGCCCACGGCAGGTTTCCGCAGCGATCCATGTGGGCGATGCTGCGCGATCCCTTCGACGAGCACTGCGCCGTCGCGCTGGCCGAGACCGGCACGACCCACCTCGGCGACCGGATGGTCGACAGCCTGTCCGGCGGCGAACGCCAACGGGTCCGGCTGGCCCTGTCCCTGGCCCAGGACGCCTCGATCCTGCTGCTGGACGAACCGACGACCTTCCTCGACATCTGCCATCAGCTGGAGGTGCTGGACCTCATAGCGCGGCTGCGACGCGCCCGCGGTCTGACGGTGGTCTCGGTGCTGCACGACCTGGAACACGCCGCCCGCTACGCCGACCGGCTGGTCGCCCTGAGCCGGGGACGCATCGTCGCCGACGGCAACCCGGCCGCCGTGGTGACCCCGCAACTGCTGGAGGAGGTCTTCGCCGTCACCGGTCGCGTCGGCACCGACGAGCACACCGGCCGGCTGGTGGTGCACATCGACTCCCCGCGGGAGCGGCTCCCCTAGCGGCTACGCCCCGGTTCGCCGCCACCTAGCATCTCGTCCTCGCCCGGGCGCGCCTGTTGGGCCCGGCCGGGCAGGGCGTCCCACCAGGTGCCGGAGGCCGCGAGCCCATCGGGCGTGGTGTCGGCGATGATCCGGCCGTCCTCGAGCACGATGACCCGGTCGGCGCGTTCCACGGTGGAGCGGCGGTGGGCGACGATGAGGGTGGCCCGCCCGGCAGCGGTGCGGGTCAGCGCGCGGTGCAGTTCGAGTTCGATGCTCGCGTCCAGGTTGGCGGTGGCCTCGTCCAGCACCAAGAGGTCGGGTTCCATGACCAGCGCGCGGGCCAGGGCCAGCCGGGCCGCCTCGCCGCCGGACAGCCCGGTCCCGCGCTCCCCGACGGGGGAATCCAGCCCGGCCGGCAGGTCCGCGACCAAGGCGCCGAGCTGGGCGTCCTCGACGGCCGTGGCGATGACCTCCGGAGCCGCCCCGGGCCGACCCAGGGTGAGGTTGTCGCGCAGCGACCCGGCGAAGACCCGCACGTCCTGTTCCACGATCGCGGTGTGGCGCCGCAGGTCGGCGTCGGCGAGGTCGCGGATGTCGGTGCCTAGCACCCTGATGCTGCCCTGGTCGGGGTCCCAGAACCGGCGGATCAGGTTGATGAGGGTGCTCTTGCCCGCCCCGGAGGCGCCGACGACCGCGACCACCTCGCCGCGGCGGAGAGCGAAATCGAGCTCGCGCAGCACCGGACGTCCGGGGTCGTAGCCGAACCACAGCGACGAGATCCGCAACACCTCGTCGGTCGGTCGCGGGGCGACCGGGTGGGCCGCCGGTTCAGTCGCATCCGGGGCGTCCAGCAGCCCGAACAGGCGGGACGCCGCGGCCCGCAGACCGCCCAGCTCCTTCAGCGTGGACGCGACCGTGGCCGTCGGGGCCAGCACCGCCCCGATCAGCGCCACCACGATGGGGGCGGACGAGACGGGGATCTGCCCGGCGTGGACGTGCAGGGACACGATGAACAGGGCGCCGATCGCGGCCAGGCTCACCAGCAGGTCACCGGAGGCCGCCTCCACCGACCCGCGCAGCGCGTTGCGCACCCCGGCCCGCTCCACCCGCTGCCAGGACGCGTCCAGCTGGGACCGGCGGCGCGGCATCGCCCCGGCCTCGGCGATCTCGGACAGCCCCTGCACCGTGTCGATGATGTCGGAGGTGTAGCTGGCGCTGGCGCGACGCAACTCGGCGCCGTGGGCGGTGGCCCGCCCGGCGAACCACCACGGCACCGACAGCAGCAGCACCGTGGCCGGGACCAGCACCGCCAGCACCACCGGATCGATGAGGGCCAGCGCGACGGTGCCGCCGAGGATCGTGACGGCCGCCGTCCCGACCTGGGCGAACACGTGGGCGTAGATCCACTCCAGGCTCTCCACGTCGGACATGGCCGTGGCCGACAGGTCCCCGCTGCGCCGGGGATCCGACCTCGACGGCTGGGTGCGCCGCAACCGGTCGAACAGCCGGACGCGGAAGGCCGCCAGCACGAGGTAGGCCAGGTCGTGGGCGACATACATCTCGGCCCAGGTGCCCGCCGCAGCGGCGGCCACGAGCAGCAGCGCCAGCCCGCTGAGGACCGCGTCTCCTCCGGTGGGCCAGCCCGGATCCAGCGTGACGAGGGCGAGACCCGCGAGCCAGGCGGAGGCGACAGCCGCGCCGACGGTGCCGATCTGGACGGCCAGGCTGGCCAGCACGGTCTGGACGAAACGGCCGCGGTAGGCCCGGATGGCGGGCCAGAGCCGTCTCAGGGCCGTGACGTCGCTGGCGAGATCACCACGCACGAGACACCTCCTGGGGTTCGGCAGCCGGTTTCCGGCGGGTTCGTTCGTCCCGCAGCAGGGCCGCCAGGGCCCCACCGGAGGAGACGAGCGCCCCGGGCTCGCCCTGCTCCACGATCCGGCCGGAGTCGAAGACGATCACCTGGTCGGCCGACATGATGCTCTCCAGGCGGTGGGCGATGACGACGATCGTGTGGCGGGGCGTCAGCGACCTCAGGGTGCCCATGATGTGGGCGTCGGAGTGCCGGTCGACGTTCGAGGTCGGCTCGTCCAGCAGCAGCACCGGGGTGCGGCGGATCAGTGCCCGGGCGAGGGCGAGGCGCTGCCGCTGACCGCCGGACAGCGTCGTGGCGTCCTCCGACAACATGGTGTGGATGCCCTCGGGCAGCTCCTCCACGAAACCGAGCGCGTCGGCCTCGGACAGCGCCGCCCGGACCTCGTCGTCGGTGGCTTCGGGGGCGCCGAGACGGACATTGGCCGCGACCGTGTCGTGGAACAGCCGGGTGCGCTGCCCGACCACGGCCAGGTTCGCCCGCAGGGATGCCAGGCTCACCCGGCGCAGGTCGGTGCCGTCGATCTCGACCCGTCCCGAATCCGGGTCGAGGCGACGCGACATCAGCGCGGCGAAGGTCGACTTGCCCGCGCCGGATGCCCCGACGACGGCGGTCAGCTGCCCGGCCGGGATCCGCGCCGACACCTGGTCGAGCGCGGGCCGGGCGGCCGCGGGATAGGTGTAGGAGACCTCGTGCACCGACACCTCGGCGGCCCCGCCGAGGGTGAGCGTCCCGGTGCCGGTGTCGGCGACCGCCGGCCTCGCGCGCAGGATCGCGTCCACCCCGTCGGAGGCGGTGAGCCCCAGGTAACCCGCGTGCCAGGCCTTCGCCAGGTCCCGCACCGGACGGAAACACTCCACCGAGAGCATCAACACGTACAGGACGTGGGTGCCGGGCAGCTGGGCGCGGGTCGTGGCGAGCGTGGCCAGGAAGACCGCGCCGAAGGTACCAAAAAGCGTGAACCCGACCGTGATCCCGTTCTCCAGCAACGAGGTGCGCAGCGGACGCATCGTGGCCCGGTACACCCCGGTGCTGCGGGCCTCCAGCAGGTCCCGGCGGCGTTCGGCGGCCCCGAAGGTGCGCAGCGTCGGGATGCCCCGCATGGCCTCCAGGTAGTCCGCGCTGAGTTCGACGTAGGCGCGCCACCGTTCGCTGCCCTGGCGCAGCATCGCCGCGTCCTTGAACCGGGGGACGATCAGGGTCACCAGCAGGCAGCAGGCGAGGAAGACGGCCGAGGGCGGGTGGAGCAGCCAGACGCCGGCGACGATCCCGGCGGGCAGGGTCACGGTGACCGCCAGCTGCGGCAGGTACTCGCTGTAATAGGGGTCCAGCCCGTCCACGCCCTCCACGATGGTGGCCTGGGCCGCCCCGAGGCGGCTCTTCGAGGCCCACTCCGGCCCGAGGGCCATGACGTGGTGCAGCAGGTCGTCCCGCAGGATGCGACGCACCGCCAGTCCCGCGGACGTGGTGATCGCGGTGCGGACGGGGATCAGCACGGCCCGGGCCAGCACGGTCGCGGCCACGATGGCGATCCACGCCAGGGTCTCGGACGCCTCGCCCCTGGTGAGGGCGCCGAGGGCGGTCGCGGTCGCCAGGGCCGTGGCCAGGTAGGTTGAGGTGACGGCCAGGATCGCCACGATGGACGCCAGGACGTGCCACTTGACCCGCAGGGTCAGCACCAGCAGGCGGCGAGGGATCATCGGACAGGCTCCGTCCCTGTCCCACCGAGGGCGACGGCATGGACGATCGCCTCGCCGCCGTCCCAGGTTCCCGGGGCGGGCGGGCCGCTCCACCCCCCGATCGGGCGGGCTCCCAGGCCCCACC
>CAJPNZ010000010.1 GCA_905372155.1 Propionibacteriaceae bacterium | reverse complement strand
CCCCAGGACGCCACGGTTTCCCGCCGGGTCACGGGCGATCCTCGCCCCCACGAAGCCGCTAGCGCCGCCCCGAAGGAGATCGCGACGCTACCGCCGCTGCCGGTGCTGCGTCAGGACGTGCCGCTGTCGAAGCTTACGGGGGAACCGCCACGCCCGTGGAGCGTGCTGGTGGGGTTGGTGCTGTTCTGCCTGGCCGCCGCCGCCGTGACCGGGGTCTACGCGCACCACTGGTGGCTCGCCGTGTTTCCCAACACGTATCCGTCGTCGGCTCACCTGGTCCAGTGGGTGGCCCCCGACCCCGGCAAGTGGTTGTCGCTGACCCTGGAGGGGGTGCTGGCGCTCGTCCTGGTGCTGGTCGCGGGCGCCTGCGCCGTCGCCGGCTACCAGGCATGGATCGGCTGGAACTGGGCGCGGATCATCTCGATCGCGGCGCTGGGCCTGACGGGGGTCGCGGTTCTGCTGTTCGACCTGTGGGCCCTGATCGCGGTCGGCCTGGCCCTGCTCGGCACGGTGTGCGTGTTCCTGCCCGACACGACCCGCTACTTCCGGTACTTCGAGGCCCACCGGGCGAAGCTGGAGGAAACCTACCGGACTCCGGAAAGAATCTTCTACGGTCGCCTGCCGCGTTTCCGCTAACGGCGGAGGGTTGACGACGAGGGGTGTCTCGGCGAAGCCGGTTGAACCGGACCGCGACGAAGAAACGGCCCGAGTCGAAACCACCCGACCACAAGTCCCCGGACCCACGACACGGTTTCGACACGACCAGCTCGCAGAGCGAGCAGGCCGGCTCAACCAACTTCCACCCCCACAAGCCGGTTGAGCCGGGCCGCGACGAAGGAGCAGCCCGAGTCGAAACCACCCCACACCCGGCAGCCAGACCCGACCACAAGTCCCCGAACACCCACGACACGGTTTCGACACGACCAGCTTCAGGATGGGGTTTCGACTCGACCCCGGCTCGACCAGCTGGGATCCCCTTGAAGGGATCAGCTGGAGGCGCGGACCTCGCCCTTGGGCCAGGTCTGCTTGATGAAGTCCTTGACCTGCTGGCTGTGCAGCAGCTCGTCGAGCTTCTTCACGCCCTGGTTGGTGTTGTCCTCACGCCACACGAGGATGTTGGCGTAGGGGTTGTTCTCCACCTGCTCGACCAGCAGCGCGTTGCTGGTGTCCAGGTTGGCGCTGAGGATGAAGTTGGAGTTCACGAAGACCAGGTCGAAGCCCGGGTCACTCAGCAGCTGCACGTTGATCTCGGGCTGGTTCTCCTTGAAGTCGAGGCCGCGGGGATTCTGCTCGGCGGTCAGGTTGAGGACGGTGGAGTCCTCGGTGAGATTCTTCAGCAGGCCGGCCTGCTCCAGCAATTTGAGGGCACGGTACTGGTTCGTCACGTCGCTGTTGATGGCGACGACCGCGCCGTCGGGCACAGTGGACAGGTCGGTGTGTTTCTGGGAGAACACGGACAGGGGTTCGATGTGGACTCCCTCACCGTGGGCGAACTTGTAGCCCTTCTCCTTCATCTCGGCTTCCAGGTAGGGCAGGTGCTGGAAGTAGTTGGCGTCCAGGGATCCGTCGCTCAGGGACGAGTTCGGGAGCACGTAGTCGTCGAACTCCTTGATCTCGATCTCGATCCCGGCCTCCGCGGCGAGGTTGTCGCGGACGTACTCGAGGATCTTGGCGTGCGGCACGGGGCTGGCCCCGACCCTCACCTTGGCCTTGTCCGACGATGTGCCGCCACCGCAGGCGGTCAGCATCAGGGTCGCGGCCAACAAGGCCGCCAGCAGGGACAGGTGTTTACGCATGATGGCTGCGTCCTTTCCGGGCCAACCACGAGTTGGCCGCTGTTGTCACGGTGCGTCGGTTCCTCTTCAGCGGTGATCGACGCGACGGATCACCACATCTCCCAACACCTGGATGAGCTGAACCATTCCCACGAGGATCGCGATGGTGATCAGCTGCACGGATGTCTCGAAACGCTGATAGCCGTAGTTGTAGGCGAGGCGCCCGAGACCACCGCCGCCGATCAGTCCCGCCATGGCGGAGTAGCCGACCAGCGTGACCACCGTCGTGGTGACGGCCGCCACCAGCGACGGCGCCGCCTCCGGCAGCAGCACCTTGGTGACGGTCTGCATCCGGGTGGAGCCCATGGCGTGGGCGGCATCCACCTTGCCGGGGTGGACGTCGCGCAGCGCCGATTCCACGAGCCGCGCGAAAAACGGCACGGCTCCTATGGTCAGCGACACGCAGGCCGCGATCGGCCCCACCGACGATCCGGTGAGCCACCGGGTGAAAGGGATGAGGCTCAGCATCAGGATGGCGTAGGGAATGGAGCGGGTGATGTTGGCGATGGTGGACAGGGTGATCGAGAGCACCGGGTTCGCCACGATCCCGCCGCGCTGGGTGACGAACAGCACCACGCCGAGCGGCAGCCCCAGGACAACGGTGGCGAGGCTGGAGACGCCGACCATGATGAGGGTTTCGTAGATCGCGGGCACGAGGGCCCGGAGGATGTCGTCGAGGCTCAGTTCGAGGAGGATCATCGGTCGGCTCCGTTCAGCTCGGAGGTGGGGGTGCGTTTGGCGTCGGCGCCGAGCTGGCGCAGGTATCCCACCACTGCGTCGGGGTCGGTTCCCTCCGGCACCCGGAGTCTCAGATGGCTGAAGGTGATCCCGGCCAGGTGCTCGACGCTGCCCGCGACGATCGGGATCGTCACCCCGAAATGCTGCGATGTGAGCGCGACCACGGGGCGGTCGGCGGTGCTGCCGGATGCGAGCACGTCGACGAGCTGTCCGCCGTTCTCGACGCTGGGGTCGTGGGGTGGGATTCCCAGCAGCGCCTGCGACAACGATCCGTCGAGGGTGCGGATCACCTCGGTGAGCGGCCCGGATTCGACGATCTGTCCGGCATCCAGCAGCGAGACGGAATCGCAGATGCGTTTGACCACGTGCATCTCGTGGGTGATCACCAGAACGGCCAGATCGAGCTGGGAGCGCAGGTCGAGGATCAGGTCGAGGATCTCGTCGGTGGTGCGGGGGTCGAGGGCGGATGTGGGTTCGTCGCACAGGAGCACGGCGGGTTTGGTCGCCAGCGCCCGCGCGATACCGACCCGCTGCCGCTGCCCGCCCGACAGTTGCGCCGGGTAGGCGTTCGCCGCGTCCGCCAGCCCGACGAGCTCCAGCAGGTCGAGGGCGCGCTCCCGGGCGGAGGCCCGGCGTCCCTGGATCTCCAGAGGGTAGGTGACGTTGCGCCACACCGTGCGGGAGTCGAACAGGTTCGCGTTCTGGAACACCAACCCCAGGCGTCGGCGCGCGTTGCGCAGTGCGGTTGAGTGGACCTTGGTCAGTTCCACGCCGCCGATCTCGATGCTTCCCGAGGTGGGACGGTCCAGCATGGCCAGGCAACGCACCAGGGTGGACTTTCCAGCCCCGGAGTGACCGATGATGCCGTGGACGCTGCCCTCGGGAACGGTCAGGGAGACGCCGTCGAGGGCGCGCACCTCGCGTCCGGACTGGTGATAGACCTTGTGCAGGTCGGTTACGGTGATCAAGAACCCTCCTGGATGGTTGGCGTGCTCCTCAGGGGCCGACACATTGCATCAACCCGGAAGACCTCACGTAAATTCCTGCGCCTTCGTCACTGTCCGGTTCGGCGGTGTTCAGGCCCGTACCGCTGCCGCGACGGCCTCGAAGACGTCGCGATCCAGAACGGCACCGATCCGGCGGACACCGTCGGGGTCGATGCGGATGATCCGGTTGATGCGCACCTCGCTGGGACGTCGCTGGGGGTCCCACTCCCCCGTCCCGATGTCCATCCAGCGCCGCCCGCTGCGAGCCTCCTGGGCGGCGTCGCGGTCGTGGTCCTTGGATGTCAGCAGCAGCCCGAGCAGCCACTCGTGGTCGCGGCCGATGATCAGGACGGGGCGGTCCTTGCCCTCCCTGTGGTCCTCCTCGTAGGGCACCCAGGTCCAGACCACCTCGCCCGGATCGGCCTCCTTCCCGGGGGCCGGGGAGTAGGTGATCCTGGGGGTGCCCTTGAAATCGCCGGGGTACTCGCGGCGTCCCGATCCCCCGGTGCGACGGGAACCGGTCGGACGCCGCCCCGTGTTGCTGGATGTCCCCGTGGTACGCCTCCTCGTGCTGCGGCTCCGGCGTGACCTGTTCACGTCGGGTCTGAACTGGGCCACGAGGTCGCGAAGGATCCGTGACAGCAGGTCACCCAGCCAGTTGCTCATGGATTGAGCCTAGAGGGTCCGCGCACGAGCTGCGGGCGTGCGGGGAAGGTGTTGTGGAAAGAAGTCACGTCACCGGGGCAACCGGGCTGTGGAATCCGCTGGTGACCTACGTTAGAGAGGCCCGCGCCCGTCCGATGGGGGGGTTCGGGCGGGCGCGGGCGTCCTTGGGTCCCGGCTAGCCGGGAGCCGGCGTCGCGGTCCGCTGCCCAGATGGGGGGAACAGGCTACGTCTCCTGCGCTCCGGCGAGGTATACGTTACAGCACTCACGGTTCACAAGGAAGCCAACCGCCCCGCGCGTTAACCGTGAATAATCCTTTCCACCCCGCCGCGTTAACCAAGGGCAATCCTTCCTGCCATCCCTTTGGCCCTCCCGAAGGGACGTTCGCCTTTGTCAGGGAGCGTTTCACACCTTTGCCAAGGGCGGATTTCGCGCATCGGAGGCAGTCCGTGTCGCGGCCTGGTCACCGCGCCGTCTCCAAACAGCGGGCTTGACGCCGGCGCCGAGATGTACCGGGTGCCGTTGGAGCCACCACGAGACCCCGGCGACGCGCCGAACCGCGAACGACTCCTCGCCGGTGGTCCCCTGGGACCCTCGGCGCCCGGTTGTTCTCCGCGCATTGCTCGTTCCATCCCCCGGCCTCGCCCGTGGGGTCACCGCCAGAATGGCATGATTGCCACCATGTCTGACGCACCCCTGACCGGCACCGTCGCCCTGCTCGGCGACGCCCCCCTCGAGGAACTCATCGGAGTCGTGGAGGTACTCGCCCAGGAAGGAGTGGCGAACCTGTCGCTGCCCGTCGACTCCGCGAACCTCGAGGACCTCGTGGCCCTGTACGGCCAACGGATCAGGATCGGCGCGCACGGCCCGGTGAAAGCCCCTGCGACGCTGGCGACGCAGGGGGTGGATTTCATCCTCCCGGATTTCGTGACCCTGGACACCGCAACCGTCGCGGAGGCGCTCAAGCTTGCCTGCTACGCCACCGCCATGACCCCCAACGAAGTGGCAACCGCCCTGAGGATGCCCGTCACCGGCGTGCAGCTGCGTCCCGCGGAGGTCGTGGGGCCCCCCATGGCTGAGCACCTGCGGGAACTGGGACTGATCGACAGGACAATCCCGCGAGGCGGGTTGATCCCCTTCACGGCCAAGCAGTGGCTGAGCGCGGGGGCTCCCGCGGTGTGCGTGGGCCGGCACCTGCTCGGCGACGCCCTCAGAGGTGGAGACCTGGCGGCCCTCCGCGACCGCTGCCGCAGCCTCCGGAATTAGGTCGCGCCACGGGGCACGGGGATCCGTTCAGCCGACCTCGAGAAGGCCACCCACGGAGCTTCCTCAGATCCCGCGACGCGGTCTCGGTTCGCCTCCGCGACGCGGCTGCGGCTCCTGCGGCGATTCCTCGTCACGTAGCCTGACCTGAGTGATCTCCGAGTCAGTGAAATCGTCCCAGTCCTCCCCGGGGGCACGCTGCTCGGGCGACGGGACGCCCTCACCCTCACGGAACCAGCCGAGCGGCATGGTCCGCGTCTCCTGCCGGGGCTCGACCCCCTCAGCGGCATCATCCCGAAGGGCCTGGTCGTCATCGGAGCTCAACCGCACCTCGGTCCCATCGTTGAGTTCCAGCTCCGGTTCAGGATCCATCGCGTCCTCCGGGAGCTCGTCATCGAGCAGTTCCCCGTCGCCGATCAGTCCGAGCGTCCCCTCGTCGGCCTCCCTGCGCCGGGAGCGGACGATGAGACCGAGCACCACCAGGGCGGCCGCCGCGACGGCGACAACGCCTCCTCCGATGAGCAGCCACAGCAGGGAATCGCCGCGGCTCTCGCTCTGCGCCGTCCCCGCAGACGGCGACCCGGTGCCGATGGGGCCGCGCGTACTGGCCGTCGGCGAGGGAACCGGCGGAGCCGCGCCCTGCGTGCTCTCCCCCTCGGTTGGGGTCGGGCTGCTCGCGGGGGCGGGTGCTTCAATGGTGATCTGTTTCTCGGCCGACCCCGCCGGCAGACCGGCGGCACCGACGAAGGTCGCGACCAGCTTCCCCTCCCCGACTGCGGCAGTTTCCGGGATCTCCACGTAGCCGTCGAAGTTTCCGTTCGCATCGGTTTGGAGGGTGTAGTCGGAAAGCGCGGCGCCGTCGTAGGAGAAATTCACCAGCGCACCCGAGACCGGCCCGCCGGTGGCGGCCTTGACACTACCCGTCACCCTGACGGGGTCGCCCGGGGTCGCGCTCGCCGGTTCGACCTCCAGGGTGACCGCTGTGGCGCTCTGCCCCGCGAATTCGATCCGTGAACTCTGTGACGTCGGGGCGTACTGGGCATCCCCCGCATAGGCGATGACGAGGTCCTGGGGACCGGAAAGTTTGTCGGCCGGAACGTTGAACTCCATGGCGAAGGCGCCGTCGCCTCCGCTGGTAACGGTTTGCAGCGGTTGCCCCGCGACGCTGGCGGTCAGCTGCCCGCCGCCCACACCCTGTCCGGAACCGTCGAGCAGAAGGCCCTGTACCCTGACGTGCCCCGTGGTGTCCGCGTCGACGTTGGTCTGGATCCGCGTGGGGGCCGGGTCCGCCCGGGCGTTGAGGCCCGGTAGGGCCAGGGCCAGCAGGACTGCCAGGAGCAGGCTCAGAGCCGTTCGTCTCGCCTGCAAGGTCGGTGAACTCATTCGGTTTCCTTTTCAGGAGGGTCCTGTGCAGATTACCGGGAAGGGTCACAGGGTGTCATGGCGCCTGTACCACCAACGCCGGACCCTGGGGTGAGCGTTTCTGCCGCGGGCTCACGCCCTTTCACCCCCAACAGCCGCCGACACCCCGTCGCCAAGCCCGCTATCCAGCCTACCGTCTGCCCGCTCCATCCCAGAAGCCGTATTGAGAAGATGGGATGACGTGAACTTTCGGACATGGGATGATACTTCCGACACCCACTTCAGTGGTACATGGTTTGTACAAACCGCAACCACAACCTATCCTGAGAGAAGTTCAGGTATTTCTAAGAAATGAGGGGATCCATGGCAAAGGCACGACGCGCCTTCCTGGAGGAGGACGCCCAGGACGTCCTCGACATCACCCCTCCCGCCGTCACTTCCCCACGACGGGAGGCAAAACGACCGCGCATCCTCGGCAGGATGCTCGCACCCATCGCGCTGTCGGGCCTGGTTGTCGCGGGCTCCTTCGCGATCGCGAGCAGAGGCAACTCCGACAAGGTCGCCGACCCGAGCTACCAGACCACCGACCTCGGCGTGAGCCGCGGAGGAGAACGCGCCCCCTTGGTCTCAGCGTCCCCGTCCGGTGACACCGAGACCAGCAGCCCGGCTCCGCTGCCGACTCCGACCGAAACCCCCGAGGCAACACCAACCGAGACCCCCCCCGCCGAGGAAGCCACCGCCACCCCGTCCCCGACCAAGACCTTCGATCCCTCCGAGCTCGGCGAGAAAACAGGCGAGATGTACATCGCATCCTCGGCCAACGTGCGCACCGGTCCCGGATCCGATTACGACGTACGAACCACACTCGACGCGGGGCTGGCCGTGACGGTGACGAACGTCACCTCGAACGGCTGGCAGCAGATCTCCTACAAGGGCCGCGCGGGCTGGGTGAAGTCCGATCTGCTCACTTCCAAGAAACCCGAGGCCTCTTCCTCATCCCCCTCCAGAGAATCCGGCGGCTCCGGGTCCGGCGGAGGCGCTTCCTCCGGCGGCACCTGTTCGTCCTCCTCGGCGAAGAGCATCGAATCCGGGCTCACCTCGAAGTCGATCTCCGTGCTCCACGCCGTCTGCGCGGCTTTCCCGGACGTGAAGTCCTACGGCGGCTACCGCAATGATTCCGGGTATCACGGCCAGGGCCGGGCCATCGACGTGATGGTCTCCGGCGACCGGGCCTGGGAAATCGCTCGCTGGCTTCGCGAGAACGCCAGGAGCCTCGGCGTCATCGAGGTCATCCACGCCCAGAAGATCTGGACCACACAGCGTTCCTCCGAGGGCTGGCGCTCCATGTCGGACCGCGGGTCGGCCACCGCGAACCACTACGACCACGTCCACATCTCCGTCGGAGGCTGACGATCACCTTCCCCGACCTCCCCCGCGGGGAGCAACCGGCTGCGCTTCGTCTCGTCGCCCACCACGTCCGCGGAGAGCAGCGGGTGATGCACCCAGCCGCCCCCTGCCCGCTACTGCCACGAACCGAAGCTGACCGGTTGCTCAGGAGAACCCGTTGAACGCGTACAGTCGCCATGACGCCCCTCGGCCGTCGCGCCACTCACGCTCCAGGGTCGCGACCCCGCAGCCGTCCTCATAGATTCCCGGGAACCGGAGCGCCACCGCGTCGGCGGTCGAGGACGCCGGGTCGGTCACGAGGGCGTAGCGGACCCTTCCCTCGACGGGGTTGATCAGTTTCTCCTTGAAATCCCGGTCCGGGGTGATGACGAACTGTTTGGGTTTCCTGCTGGCCAGGACGATGGGGAAGGAGTAGGCGACATCCGTGATCACGCTGCCCTCGGGCAGATCCAGGGAATCGAGATAGGCCGCCACCTGATCCTGCATGACGTACTGACCGCCTCGGGCGACCGAAAGAGCCAGGTTCTCCTCCCGGGCCAGTCTGGAATCCAGTGATGCCCACCACGCAAGGGGAAGGGGGGCGAGGGTGGCGATCAGCACCGTCCAGGCCGCGATCCTCCGAAGCGCCAGACGCCCCGCCCCCTCCCGCAGGGCGGCCAGGATGTATCCGGCCATCACCACCCCCCAGGGAATCGCCATGAGCTGGAATCGGAGCCACCCGAAGGACGATCCGCTCATGAAGGCCCACTCGTCGAAGGCCAGGACTCCGCCCAGGACGGCGGCGGATCCGAGCACACCGGCATCCCGCTGCAGTGCAGCGATCACCATGGCGATGACCACGAACAGGAGCGCGAAGGGAGCCACCGCGAACAACTGGGTACCCAGGTAGGCCAGGATCCCCTCGAGGTTTCCGCCCGTGACCTTGTCGATGGCTTCCCGGGCGCTGGTGACCTGCGCCGTGTTCCCGTACAGGGATGTGTAGGTCTCGAACCACGACCCCGCCACCAGACGCGAGGCCAACGCCCACGCCCCGAAGGACGCGGCGAAGGGCCCACCGACCAGGAAACAGTCCAGCAGGAAGGTCGTCCTGACCCGTCTCCCTCCCCTGGAACGCCACAGGCTGAGGCCGAGGACGACGAGAACGGTCATGAGCGCAGCCGCCACCGCCTCGTAACGCACCAGATAGGCCAGGCCGAGACCGAAACCGGCGTGCGCGAGATGCCAGGGATCGTCCTCCCGAAGCCAGTGCGTCAGATGCAACGTCGTGTAGAGAGCGACCGCCAGGAGCATGGACTCACTGGCCCCCGTGGAGGCCGAGAGCAGGATCAGCGGCTGGATGGCCAGGATTCCCGTCAGGACCATCCCGGCGCCCCGCCCCACCCCGAACAGGGCGAGAAGCCGGCGGGCGGACACCATCGCCAGAGCGCCGCAGATTGCCGAGACGATGACCCCGGCGAACGCCTTGGAGGCCAGCACGGGGATCAGGGGCGAGAGCAGGAGGAGGGGGATCGCCGCCAGCGATGGCAACGGGTTCCAGACGAACCCGATGGCCGCCAGGTGGGGATCCCGGCTGAAAACCACGTAGTAGCCGTTGGCGACCCGGCTCATGGAGTCGGGGAAGATGATGTCCTGGCTGATCAGCCAGGCCCCGACCCCCAGGTAGAGCACCAACGCGAGGATGGCCACGAGCCAGTCGTCGGATATCCGGCGACGCCCGTTTTTCTCGTCCTTCATCTTCACGTCCTTCATCGCGCACCACCCGGCTCAGGGGCCGCCTGGACGGGTTCTTTCTCGAGCGGCGGTGGACCGGTCTTCGCGTGAAGACCGTGTGCTGTCTTCTCCCAGTAGGAGGGGTTGCGGATCAGTTGCACGACGGCCTTGACCGCGGCGACCCACATCAGCAGCCAGTACCCGGGTACCAGTAACGCAGCCACCAGCAGGTCGGGACGTTCCATGACACGGGCCACGTACAGGCTCATGTACATGACGGCGAGGTTGCCCACCACCATGCACATCAACCCCAGGTGGTAGATCCCGGGTGGGAACAGTCCGGCGACGATCGGGGACTGGGATGTGAACCAGACCAGGGTGAGAATCCAGAACACACCGTTGAGGGCGCTGAGCAGGGGGGTTCCGGCGATGAAGATGGCCATGTCCGCCACAGCCCGCCATCCGAGCTGCCTGGTGACCAGGCGCGGCGAGCGCATGTGCACCAGGAAGGTTTGCAGATAGCCCTTGTACCAGCGGCTCCGCTGCCGGATCCAGTTGATCAGGTCAGGGTTGGCCTCCTCGAGGGTCGTGGAATCGAGCACGCCGACCTTGTATCCGGCCCTGTGCAGGCGGAGCCCCAGGTCGGCGTCCTCGGTGACGTTCCACGGATCCCATGCCCCGACGGCCTTGAGCGCCGTCACCCGGAAATGATTGGACGTACCCCCGAGCGGAATCGGGGCGGCGATGCCCACCAGCCCGGGAAGCATGTTGCCGAACCATGCGCCGTAGTCCAGCGTGAACCAACGGGTCAACAGGTTCTGACGCGAGTTGTAGAAACCCAGACGGGCCTGCACGCATGCATAGTCCGTTCCCAGCCTGTCCAGGGCCAGGACGGCCTTGCGCAGCTGGAGCGGATCGGGCTGGTCCTCCGCGTCGAAAATCGTGCAGAGCGTCCCGCGCGCGGTCAGGAGACCGTAGTTGCAGGCCTTCGGTTTCGTCTGGGGTTCGGCCTTGGGAACCTGGATCACGGTCAGGTGCGCCCGGGGCCGCAGCCTGTTGGCCATAGCAATGGTCTCGGTGTCATCGGCCTCCAACAGAAGCCGGATGTCCAGCTTTTCCCTGGGATATTCGATGCGTTCCAGGGCCTCGACCAGTTCCTCGACAAACGGCTCCTTGAAAACCGGGACGAGCACCGTGTAGACGGGAAGTTGAGCATCAGGGAAGGCCCGGGCCTCCTCGTCCGTGATCTTCACCATTCGCTCTCCCCGGGCGCCGTGTTTGAAGATCAGGAAACGGAACCCGAGCGCCCAGATGTAGGAGGCGGTCGCCAGCGCCACCACCACTATGCCGGTGACCCACGGCAGAAAAATCAGGCCGAGCAGGAACAGAACCACGACGGATATGAGAATCCCCCGCTGCCAACGAGCCAGAACGCTGTGGGCGGAATACGCCGGAGAACGATACTCCAAAGCATGACAGGCCACATCCACGGCTTGTTCCGGAGGCACCAGGTTCGAATCCGGAAATGGCGCCGGAGCCCCTCCGGATCGGGTGATCGCTCTTCTGCCGGGCGCATGTTTGACCGACCGGGACGTCACAGAATCACCCCGATCCGCGAAAGGACGACGACGAGAATCAGCGCCACACCCACCGTGACGTAACGCGAGATCGGGATGCGGGTCAGCTGGTCGGAGGGTGCCCACCCGCGACGGAACAAAACCGTGCCGACAACGCTCACCCACACGATGGCAACGATGATCAGGGCGATCAGGTGAGCGGGTGGAGGCAACAACCAGACCAGAGCCGGCAGGGCAGCAGGACAGACCCACATCATGGCCCGGGTACCGCTCACTATCAGCATGCACGTCGCCAGGCAGAGGAGCCAGGCGATGGTGACGGCCGCCGGATTGCCGGCAGCCGGCCACTGCCGGAGCACCCAGATCCCCGCTCCGAGCAGGATGACCGCGAGGATCAGGTCGACCTCCCGGTCGTCGATCCTGGGCTGTGTGCGGCGAACGCAGAGCAGGACCTCGGCGACCAGCAACGATATCAACCAACCGATCCACAGCTCCGGCAGCGCGAATGAGTGTGGAATCACTGCCGCGATCAGCACCCCGCACAGAAAAAGGAAAGCCGCGTGTTCCTTAATTCCGTACAGCACGGCGGTCAGCCCGGGATCTCGTCCCCGGAATTTTGTCATCTTGTTTACGGCTTCACCCATGACGTGGTGACCTCCCATGACGCATTGGACATGACTTGAGGAACATGCTTCACCTTCGGCCGGACAAAAGAAAACAGTCACGCTGCACGACTGCCCAACAGTCGTCCCCCGGTCCACGCGAAGGTGATACTCCTCGCAACCAGCGGTTAGGGACGCATCAAGCAGGGCGATGCGACCACGATCATCATAACTACAATCCCCCACAAACTAAGGAGACTGATTCACAGACGGCGTGTCGACCAACAAAATCCCTAGTCAAAGCACACTTGAGGATGGCTGTGAATAAGCTTCAAGGGACCCAGATTTCCTTAACCAAAGGCATTCAACGCCCTTACCAAAGGAAAGGAATTACATTGGCCGAAAGTATTGGTCCCGCACGACCCACCCTTCGAGAAACCACACCGGAAAACCAACCATTGGCGAGGCTCACCGACGGGTTGACGCCCTGATTTCGGGGTTCTGTTGTGAACATGTTACTCGATTGGAAGCCTATAGGGTGACACGAATACGGTATTTCCATCATCGTGTCTCCTGTGGAGGAACACGCCGGTCACGATGGCGGGTCACGGTCGCGGAAGCGTCGGATCGCCCGGTCCGGCGCTCCGCGGCCGGGCGTGATTTCCACAACAGGACCTAAGCTGGTGCCATGATCAAGCCGGTTGACGCCACCACCACTGCTGCCTGGGATGAGCTGGACGAGCTCGCCGACAATGCCGAACTGGATCTTCGCAAGGCCTTCGCCGACGACCCGGAACGGGCCGCCCGTTTCACGCACACCGTCGGGGACCTGCACGTCGATCTGTCGAAGAACCTCATCAACGACGACGTCGTCGCGGCGCTGCTGCGGCTCGCGGAGCAGACTGACGTCGCCGGCCGCCGGGAGGCGATGTTTCGCGGAGAGCACATCAACGTCACCGAGGACCGTGCCGTGCTGCACACCGCGCTGCGGCTGCCCCGCGACGCGGAGCTGACGGTCGACGGGCAGGACGTGGTCGCGGACGTCCACGAGGTGCTGGACAAGATGTTCGCCTTCGCCGACAAGGTGCGTTCCGGCGAGTGGGTGGGGGTCACGGGCAAGCCGATCCGCACCGTGGTCAACATCGGCATCGGCGGTTCCGATCTCGGGCCGGTGATGGTCTACGAGGCGCTGCTGCCCCACAAGCAGCAGGGCCTGGAGTGCCGGTTCATCTCGAACATCGACCCGACCGACTGCTTCGTCAAGACCGCGGACCTGGATCCCGAGACCACGCTGTTCATCGTCGCCTCCAAGACCTTCACCACCCTGGAGACCCTCACCAACGCCCGCATGGCCCGCACCTGGCTGCTGGACGCCCTGGTCGCCGGGGGCGCCATCGAGGACACCGAGCAGGCGCGCCGCGAGGCCATCGCGAAACACTTCGTCGCCGTTTCCACCGCGCTGGACAAGGTGGCGGAGTTCGGCATCGACCCGGTCAACGCCTTCGGGTTCTGGAACTGGGTGGGTGGCCGCTACTCGGTGGACTCGGCCGTCGGCCTGCCGGTGGCGATCGCGATCGGGCCCGACGGTTTCCGCGACTTCCTGGCCGGTTTCCACGCCGTCGACCAGCATTTCCGCACGGCCGAGCCGTCGCGCAACGTGCCGCTGCTGATGGGGTTGTTGAACGTCTGGTACGTCAACTTCCTGGGCGCCACCAGCCACGCAGTGCTGCCCTACGCGCAGTACCTCCACCGGTTCGCCGCCTACCTGCAGCAGCTGACGATGGAGTCGAACGGCAAGTCGGTGCGCTGGGACGGTTCCCCGGTGACGTGCGAGACGGGCGAGGTGTTCTGGGGCGAACCCGGCACCAACGGCCAGCACGCCTTCTACCAGCTGATCCACCAGGGCACCCAGCTGATCCCCGCCGATTTCATCGCGGTCGCCAACCCGCCGCACGCGATCAAGGACGGCGACGTGGACGTGCACGGCATGTTCCTGGCGAACTTCTTCGCCCAGACCGCGGCGCTGGCCTTCGGGAAGACCGAGGAGCAGGTGCGCGAGGAGGGCACGCCGGAGGAGATCGTGCCGGCGCGGATCTTCTCCGGGAACCGGCCCACCACCTCGATCCTGGCGCCCGCGCTGACGCCGTCGGTGGTGGGGCAGCTGATCGCGCTCTACGAGCACATCACGTTCGTGCAGGGAATCGTGTGGGGCATCGACTCCTTCGACCAGTGGGGCGTCGAGCTGGGCAAGAAACTGGCCCTGGAGATCGCGCCGGCGGTCTTCGGCGACGCCCACGCCCTGGCCCGGCAGGACGCATCCACCCGGGCGCTGGTGTCCTGGTACCTGGAAAACCGCCGGTGAGCCCACGCGGGAAGAAGACGAGCAGGCCGCGTCGCCGTCGCCTGGAGGTGGCGGCGGCCGTGGCCCTGGCCGTCACGCTCGGTCCGATCCTGTCCGGGGTTTTCATGGTGGCCTCGGGCAGCGCCGACCGAATCTACACGGCGGGTGATCGCGTCCCGGCCCGGGACGTGATCATGGTGCTGGGCGCGAAGGCCGACCCCGGGCGCCCGTCGGGGTTCCTGACGGCCCGCCTGAACGTCGCCGTCGAGCTTTTCAAGTCGGGCAGGGGCAAGGTGATCCTCGTCACGGGGGCCAACACCGCGGAGAGCAACTACGAGACCCAGGTGATGGAGGACTACCTCATCTCCCGGGGCATTCCCGCGGGCAGGATCGTGCAGGACATCGCAGGCTACGACACCTACGACTCCTGCATCCGGGCCCGCGACGTGTTCGGGGTGCGGGAGATGACGGTGGTCTCGCAGGCCTATCACCTGCCGCGCACGATAACCACCTGCCGCGCCCTGGGGGTCGACGCCATCGGGGTGGGTGACGTGACGGCCCAACGGAACTGGCCTGAGCTTTACCTCCAGGGGGAACTGCGCGAGTTCCCGGCGTACGTGAAGATGCAGCTCGACCTGCTGCGCGGGGCCAAGGCGACGCAGTCACCGCCGAGCACCGCCATCCAGGACGCGCTGAAGAACGGCTGAGGAGGATCTGCCTCCGTCCCGCCCGGAAGGCCGTGAGATCTCCCTTCTTGCTGCAGACGATCAGCAGATCTCCCACAATTCTGCAAGTGACGTAGTCCCCGACAAAAATGGGGTCTGCTGCTTGACCCGTCACCATGTCGACGAGGTGAAAGACGCTGTCCTCCTCCTCATACTCGTGGAATGTGACACTCTGCCCCCCCCTCGAACGACGCACAGCTTGAACGGCGGACGCCGCTTCACATCAACCGCCCGATTTTTTTGGGAGGCACAGCTTTCTCACGAATCTTTATTTCCCTGTCGTTTACCATGATGGTTTTACATGACTCCTTGCTTGACACGGAGTACACGACCGGAGCCCACGAGGCGTCCCCATCCTTGAGCCGTTTGCTTGCCTGATCGAGAGTGAAGGACGTGGGGGACCACGGGCAGCTGGGGGCTGCCTGTCCTTGTTGAAGTCAAAAGTTTCCTTGGGCGTGCCGTCAAAATCATAGAGAACGGTCTTCGCCGAATGACCGATAGCACTCCGTGAAGTTTCACCGAAGGCGAACCATCCGTCGCCCAGCGCTTCGGGAAGGCTGAGTCCATCTTCTTCGAGAGGTTTCGTATTTCCGTTCTCGAGGTCCATGACGAAACATTTGTCGCCGTCCTTGCCGGAACTTGTGCCGGGACCTTCGACGAGCACATGGTTTTCACTTCTTCGCCCAACCTTGCATGCGCAGGATTGGTCGCCGGGACGGTGTTTCCCCATTTCTTGCTCGTCAAGGAATCCCACATCGTGCATGTCGTCTTGAGGCAGGCGATCACGCCTTTCTTCGATGCGGTAATCGTAGCCCCGGCGTCCCAAGGCGCTGTGGTGTGCTCGTGAGTATTGATATCGATCAGGGTGTTCTGGCCGATGATCCAGTTTCCCCAGACAGGCGTGCCCCACTTGTCGTATCCTTCGACCGTTTCCTGCCGGAGCTGTTCAGGCCCCCATCGCCCAGCTTGAAGACCGTCAACGTGGTGGACCCAGTAGCGCTGCTGTCGGTTATGTGAATGAGTTTGTCATCCACGACCCTGATGGACGGGGCCTTGTCATGGCTTGGGGATTCCAGATTCCGCACCTTCTCGTGGCCTTCAAGCCATGTGCTCGACCACACCCTACTGTGGCTCATGCCACTCTGGTCGTTCTTGTTTCGCAGCAGGAAGGACACTCCGACGGCACCTCCTGCAATCAGGACGACCGCCAACGCAATCAATGAAACCACCAGCCCGGCTCTTCTCTTCTTCTGGGGAGGAGCGCGCCAATGTCCGGAAGCGTTCTGCGGGGAACGGGTCCAGGTACGAAACTGTGTCCAGGGCCACACGGGTATTGGCCAACAGCTTGGGTTCCTGCCGATGGCAGGGTCGGCATGTGCGCGGAGTGGCTCGGATTGAAGTCTCCGTGAGGAGCCGGAGGCCGCTGCGACGCTGTCATGCCCTCTGTGCTTACGCGACAGCGGTTCAACCAGGATCAGGTGTCGAACAGAAATCGTGGGTGCCGCGATTGGGAACCTCTGGTGGCCAGGGCCGGGGTCGAACCGGCGACCTTTCACTTTTCAGGCGAACGCTACTACCAACTGAGCTACCTGGCCGGTGGGTGGCCTGTAGCTCACCCAGCGACCCCGACGGGACTCGAACCCGCGACCTCCGCCGTGACAGGGCGGCGCGCTAACCAACTGCGCCACGGGGCCAATTTCTTGGCCTGCCGGCTCTCACCAGCCCGGGTAACTCTAGCGGTACTCCCCGGTTTTGGGAAATCGGGATCCTCACCGCTCTGCAACCCGGTTCAGGGGCTCCGAACAGGAGTTTCCCTGGCATCCCCAACGGGATTCGAACCCGTGTTGCCGCCGTGAAAGGGCGGAGTCCTAGGCCGCTAGACGATGGGGACCGGCCCCGAGAAGAATAGTGGCGATCCGCTGCGCGGGCAAGCCAGCCCGCCCGACGCCACGTTCAGGCCATCCCGCAGGGTTTTCCAGGACCGGTCCCCACCGTTCCCCGGAACCGCTGCCCACAGGCCGGCCGGCTGATAATCCTTCAACGAGGCTGACGTCCGCGAAGACGAAGCACAGAGGCATGCGCGCTGGTGGCCATCATCATCGGGGCCGCGGTGTTCCTGCTGGGACCACACAGCCCGAAACTGGACGGCACGTTCAACGGGGATCCGGACCTGGCGGCCAGGACCCAGGCGTTCCTGGGAGATGATCTCGGGCTGACCACCCTTCACGCCTCGGTGATCGCACGAGATTCCGTCACCCACGCGGGGCTCGGTCACGCGAACGGCAAATCCCCGAACCATTCCACCCCGATGCCGCTCGGCTCGATCACCAAAACCCTCAACGGGCAGCTGTTGGCCGATTCCCTAAAGGGCGGAACTTTATCTCCAGACAGGCGCGAGCAACTACCCGGCCCCGCTCGGCACAGCCGACTACCTAGCCAAGTGAGGGCGCTGCCGGTGTCGGCGGAGAAAACCTTCCTGTACAGCAACGTCGGGGCGACGCTGCTGGGCGATGCGTTGGCCCGGGCCGCGGGCATTCGCGTCGCCGATGCGCTCTCCTGCCTGGCGCTGACCTGAACCCTCGGCCCCTGGGGCATGGTGCCGGGTTGGTTGTTCGGGATTCCCCTGGCCCTCGGCGGCCATGCCGTCGCCCGGGTCGCGGGCCGCTGGCGCGACCTCCCGTCGCTCCCGGGGAAGCGTCGCTGGTACTTCTCGCCCGGGTCGCGGTCGCCCTCGCGGTGGTCGCCGTCTCCGGCTGGCCGGTCTGGCCGAAGTACTGACCCCGCGGGGCCCGGGCGTAGTCTTGTTCTTCGTGAGCAGGAGAACCGCCACCCCGATGTGCCCGTTGCGTCCCGGCGACCCCTGCGGCCTGTGCGTTCCTGGAGCCGACGGGCCCCACAACTGCCCGACGGTGCGTCTCGTGCTGGAGGACCCCGAGATGCGGGAGATGTGGCTGGCGAAGAAGGCAGAGAATCGCGCCGCCTCCCGCTGATCGGTGGGCCCGCTCAGGCGCTGCCGGGCCCGTAGGTGGCGAGCCAGCGCCGGATCTCGTCGAGGAAACGGCGCCGCGGCTCCTCCTGCGACAACACCAGGTCGTGCCTGCCGCCGTGGATGCGGATGAGGGTGACGTGGTCGCCGAGCTGCGGGGCCCGCGCGGCCAGGGCGTCGACGTCGAGGACCAGGTCCGCGCGGTGCATGTCGTCGTTCCAGGTGCGGGAGGGGTCGCTGCGGTTGCTGATCAGCATCAGCACCGGGACCTCGATCCCGAGACCGGCAGCCACCGCCGCGTGGCCGCGCATCACCGCCGACATCCAACCGACCCGGGGCAGGAAGGCCGGATCACCCTTGAGGTTGTGGTTGTAGTGCCACTCCCCCTCCTCGTCGGCGGACACGGAGCGGCGGTAGAGACCCAGATCAGGCAGGGGAAGCGCCCGGGTCGGGGAGAGCGTCCCCACCGCTCCGAAGGCCGCGGCCAGGGCGGGACGCCACGCCTGGAGGCTCGGCAACTCGAGCCACGGCGAGTTCAGCACCACGGCATCCGCCACCCCGGGGCGGTCGCGGGCGAACAGCGAGACCACCAACCCACCCGTCGAGTGCCCCAACAGCACCACATGGTCGTGCCCTTCGGTGCGGATCACCTCGACGGCGGCGTCCAGTTCCTGGTGGTATTCGGCGAGGTCGGCGGTGTAGCCCGCGAGCTGCCCGTCCCGCAGCGACCTGCCGTAGCGGCGCAGGTCGAGGGCGTAGAAGTCGTATCCCCAGCTCTCGACGGCCTCGGCCAGATGGGTCTGGAAGAAGTAGTCGCTCCATCCGTGGACGTACAACACGGCACGGCGGCCGTCCGGATCGGAGCGCCGAACAAGCGTGGCGACCACCTCGTGATCCGGTTCCCCCTGGCACATCCGCGCCCCGGGCAG
This sequence comes from Propionibacteriaceae bacterium, assembly GCA_905372155.1. Taxonomy (GTDB): domain Bacteria; phylum Actinomycetota; class Actinomycetes; order Propionibacteriales; family Propionibacteriaceae; genus Arachnia. The sequence continues at coordinate 33,307 of CAJPNZ010000010.1, read as the reverse complement.
GGGGATGTTGAGCTGGCGGTAGCCCGGCAACTCAACATCCGGCACCCAGGGAATCACCGACGGGGATCAGCGATGCGGGTACTCGTCCTCGGCGTCGTCGTCAGTGTTGTACTGCTCCGCGAGGTCTGCGTACGCATCAGGAATGTCGGTGGTCTCCCGGGACTGGTACTTCTCGCCTCGGAGCTCACGCTCCAGAGATGCGAAATCGGTGTCCACTGAGCGATATTTCAAATCGCGGGCCACCTTCGTCTGCTTCGCCTTTGCACGGCCGCGCCCCATATGGGTCGACCCCCTCGTTCAATCATCGCGGGCTTGCCGCGGAATCTGTCAGTAACTCGTGCCTACGAGCCTACCGGAGTCAGTCAACATGCTCAAAGCTTCCCGCCGGGTAGGCTGGCTGAGCAGACTGCCGAGAGCCGAGGAGCCCCGATGGGAAAGATCATCTACACCCTCACAGACGAAGCCCCCGGGCTGGCCACACGCTCACTGCTCCCGGTGCTCCAGGCCTACGGACGCCTGGCCGGCATCGGCATCGAGGGATGCGACATCTCCTTGGCCGCCCGCCTCCTGGCGCGTTTCCCCGATTTTCTGCCCGATGACAAGCGGGTTTCCGACACCCTGGATGAGCTCGGGGAGCTGACGAGGGACCCCCTGGCCAACATCATCAAGCTGCCCAACATCTCCGCCTCGGTGCCGCAGCTGAAAGCGGCCGTCGCGGAGCTCCAGGCCAAGGGTTTCCCCCTGCCCGACTACCCGGAGGAACCCGCTACCCAGGAGGAGCGGGAGATCCGCTCCCGTTACGACCGGGTCAAGGGATCCGCCGTAAACCCCGTACTACGCGAGGGCAATTCCGATCGCCGCGCACCCGAGTCCGTGAAGAGGCATGCGCAGGCCAATCCGCACCGGATGGGAGCCTGGACACCGGATTCACGGACCCGCGTCGCGACCATGACCTCCGGTGACTTCCGCCACAACGAGCAGTCGGTGGTGCTGGCGGGCGGCGACGTGCTCACCATCCGCCACGTCGCCGGTGACGGGACCGTCACCGTCCTGCGGGACGGCCTGGAATCGCTTCCCGGGGAGGTCGTGGACGCCACCGTCATGCGCGCGGCGGCACTCGACGACTTCTTGGCCGAGCAGGTCGCGGCGGCGAAGCAGGAGGGCCTGCTGTTCTCCGTGCACCTGAAGGCGACCATGATGAAGGTCTCCGATCCGATCATCTTCGGCCACGTCGTGAGGGCCTTCATCGGTCCCGTCCTGGAGCGCCACGGCGATGCCCTGGCCGCTGCGGGCCTGTCCCCCGACGAGGGCCTGGGTGCGATCCTCGCAGGCCTGGGGAGTCTCCCGGACGGCGAGGAGATCCGGTCCGGGATCGAGGCAGCGCTGGCGGAGGGACCCGCCCTGGCGATGGTCGACTCCGGGCGGGGCATCACCAACCTGCACGTCCCCTCCGACGTGATCGTCGACGCCTCCATGCCCGCCATGATCCGCAACTCCGGGCACATGTGGGGACCCGACGGCGCCGAGGCCGACACCCTCGCGGTGCTGCCCGACTCCTCCTACTCCGGGGTCTACCAGGCAGTGATCGACGACTGCCGCACCCACGGCGCCTACGACCCGCGCACCATGGGAACCGTCCCCAACGTCGGGTTGATGGCGCAGCAGGCCGAGGAGTACGGCTCCCACGACAAGACCTTCCACATCGAACGCGACGGCCGCGTCGAGGTCGTGAACTCGGCCGGGGACGTGCTGCTGCGCCACGACGTCGCCGCGGGCGACATCTGGCGGGCCTGCCAGACCAAGGACGCCGCCATCCGCGACTGGGTGGGGCTGGCCGTGACCCGGGCCCGCGCGACCGGATGGCCCGCCGTGTTCTGGCTGGACGAGACCCGCGCCCACGACCGCAACCTGCTGCTCAAGGTGAGGGCCTACCTGGCCGAGCACGCGATCGACGACCTGGACATCCGCGTCCTGCCCCCCGTCGAGGCCACCCGGTTCACGGTCGAACGCATCCGCCGCGGCGAGAACACCATCTCGGTGACCGGCAACGTCCTGCGCGACTACCTCACCGACCTGTTCCCCATCCTGGAGCTGGGAACCTCGGCGAAGATGCTCTCGATCGTGCCGCTGATGGCCGGCGGCGGGTTGTTCGAGACCGGCGCGGGCGGCTCCGCCCCGAAGCACGTGCAGCAGCTGCTGGCGGAGAACTACCTGCGCTGGGATTCGCTGGGTGAGTTCCTGGCGCTGGCCGCGTCGCTGGAGCACTTCGCCTCCACGGGCAACGCCCGGGCGGGAGTGCTGGCTTCCACCCTCGATCGCGCGAACGGACGCTACCTGACCGAGGACAAGTCGCCGACGCGGCGGCTGGGTGGCACCGACAACCGCGGGTCGCACTACTGGCTGGCCCGGTTCTGGGCGGAGGAACTGGCCGCCCAGCGCGAGAACACCGGCCTGGCGGTGGCCTTCGCCCCCGTCGCGACGGCACTCGCCGAGGCCGAGGAAACGATCACCTCGGAACTGCTCGCGGTGCAGGGCTCCCCCGTCGACATCGGCGGGTACTACCTGCCCGACGATGCCCTGGCGTCGGAGGTGATGCGTCCCTCACCCACCTTCAACGCCATCATCGACGGCCTCTGAGAGGACCCGAGCAAGGGGTGGTTTCGACACGACCGGCTTTCAAGAAGGACAAAGCTGGTTGAGCCGGACCGCGAGGAACGAGCAGGCCGGCTCAACCAACTTCCACCCCCGCAAAGCTGGTTGAGCCAGGCCGCGAGGAACGAGCAGTCCGAGCCGAAACCACCCCACACCCGACAAACAAACCCGACCCCAAGTCCTCGGACATCCTCGCCATGGTTTCGACACGACCAGCTCGCAGAGCGAGCAGGCCGGCTCAACCAACTTCCACCCCCGCAAAGCTGGTTGAGCCGGGTCGCGAGGAACGAGCGACCCGAGTCGAAACCACCCCACACCCGAAAAGCAAACCCGACCACCCCGCCTGGTTTCGACACGACCAGTTCGCAGAGCGAGCAGGCCGGCTCAACCGGCTTTGCCCTCCCCACGAAGCCGGGTGAAGGGGATCACACGAGTTCGGCGACACCGGGGCCGTCGTGGGTCTCGATGCGGCCCAGCACCCAGGCGTCGATTCCCCGCGACCCCAGCAGCGCGACGGCCGCGTCCACGCTGGTCTCGGGCAGGATCGCGACCATGCCGACGCCCATGTTGAGGGTGGCCTCGATGTCGGCCTGCGAGACCCGGCCCACCTGCTGCACGAGACGGAAGATCGCGGGAGGATTCCAGGAGTCGCGTTCCAGCCGGGCCCTCCGGCCCGCCGGGATCACGCGCGCCAGGTTGTTGGCCAGCCCGCCGCCCGTGATGTGGCTGAAGGCGTGGCACTCCACCTCGCGGATCAGCGCGAGGACGTCGAGGGCGTAGACCCTGGTCGGGGTCAGCAGCTCCTCGCCGAGGCTGCGGCCCAGTTCGTCGACGTGCCTGTCCAGCCGCCAACCGGCCTGTTCCAGCAGCACGTGCCGCACCAGCGAGTAGCCGTTGGAGTGCAGCCCGGAGGAGGCCATCGCCAGCACCACGTCCCCGACCTCGACGCGGTCGGCGCCGAGGATGGCGTCGCGTTCCACGACCCCGGTGGTCGCGCCCGCGACGTCGTACTCGCCCGGGCCGAGCAGCCCGGGATGTTCGGCGGTTTCCCCGCCGACCAGGGAGCAGCCCGCCGCGGCACAGGCGTCGGCGATGCCCGAGACGATGGCGGCGATCCGTTCGGGAACCACCCTGCCGCAGGCTATGTAGTCGGTGACGAACAGGGGTTCGGCGCCGCAGACCACCAGGTCGTCGACGAGCATGCCGACCAGGTCGAAGCCGATGGTGTCGTGGCGGTCGAGGGCCTGGGCGATGGCGACCTTCGTGCCCACCCCGTCGGTGGAGGTCGCCAGCACCGGATGGGCGTATCCCTTCAGCGCCGAGGCGTCGAAGAACCCGGTGAAGCCCCCGAGCCCACCCAGCACCTCGGGTCGGCGGGTGCGTGCCACGGATGCCTTCATGAGTTCGACGGCGCGGTCGCCGGCCTCGATGTCGACTCCGGCGGCGGCGTAGGCGGACTGGCTCATTTCTCCTCCAGGTGAAGCAGTTCGGCCTGGCCCTTCGGGACCGCTATCGGGTAGCGGCCGTCGAAGCAGGCACGGCAGAGTTCGGTTGCGGGACGGCGGGTGGCCTCGGTGAGGGCGTCGAGGGAGATGTAGCCCAGGGAATCGGCCCCCAGCGACCGGCAGATCTCGTCGACTCCCAGCCCGGGCGCGATCAGTTCGGCGCGGGTGGCGAAGTCGATGCCGTAGAAGCAGGGCCACTCCACGGGCGGCGAGGAGATGCGCACGTGCACCTGGCTCGCCCCGGCCTCGCGGAGCATGCGCACCAGGGCCCGTTGGGTGTTTCCGCGGACGATGGAGTCGTCGACCACCACGAGTCGTCTGCCCGCGATGACCTCCTTCAGCGGGTTCAGTTTCAGCCGGATGCCGAGCTGCCGGATGGTCTGGCTGGGTTGGATGAACGTGCGGCCCACGTAGGCGTTCTTCACCAGTCCGAGGCCGAACGGGATGCCGGAGGCCTCCGCGTATCCGACGGCCGAGGGGGTGCCGGAGTCGGGGGTGGGGATCACCAGGTCGGCCTCGACGGGGTGTTCGCGGGCGAGGATGCGGCCGATCTCGACACGGGTGGCGTGGACGCTGCGTCCCGCGATGGTGGTGTCGGGGCGGGCCAGATAGACGTACTCGAACAGGCAACCCTTCGGCCTGGCCTCGGCGAAACGCCGGCTGCGCAGGCCCGCCTCGTCGATGGCGATGAACTCGCCGGGCTCCACCTCCCGGACGAAACTGGCTCCGACGATGTCCAGGGCGGCGGTCTCGGAGGCCACCACCCAGCCGGTGGCGAGCCGCCCCAGGACGAGGGGACGCACGCCCTGCGGGTCGCGGGCGGCGAACAGCGTCGTCTCGTTGATGAAGGTCAGGCAGAAGGCCCCCCGCAGCCTGGGCAGCACCGTCATGGCGACCTGCTCGATCGGTTCGGTCCCGAACGAGGACATGAGCGCGGTCACCAGCGAGGTGTCGTTGGTGGAGTCCATGGTCTTCTTCTCGGGGACCTGCTGGTCGGGGTCGAGTTCGCGGAGCCAGGACTCCAGCTCGTGGGTGTTGGTGAGGTTGCCGTTGTGGGCCAGCGCCAGGCCGCCGTTGCGGGTGGCGCGGAAGGTCGGCTGGGCGTTGTGCCACACGGACGCGCCGGTGGTGGAGTAGCGGGTGTGGCCGATGCCGAGCCTTCCGCGCAGGGAGGTGAGGGTGGCCTCGTCGAAGACCTGGGAGACCAGCCCCATGTCCTTGAACACGGTGATCCGTTTCCCCGTGGAGACCGCGATGCCGGCGGATTCCTGGCCGCGGTGCTGGAGAGCGAAGAGCCCGTAGTAGGTCAGCTGGGCCACGTCCTCGGATGGGGCGAAGACCCCGAAGACACCACAGGCGTCCTTCGGGCCGTGGTCGATGGGATCGAGATCGAGAGACAGTCGGCCATCAGGTCGGAGCACCGGCTCAGCTTATCGCGGGCCCGCAGGGAGAACGGCCTTCTGACCCATGAGTCGCGGTTGCGCAGCACTCAACCCGAAAAATCCCCCGCCGGGGCCGAGAATCCGGGTCGAGTGCTGCGCAACCGGGGGTTCGCGAAGTAGAGCCGTCCTGTGGAAAACGATGGGTGACGGTTCTGCCGTTCCCATGGTGAGAGTATGAAATCCCCACTGGCTCATCTGCCCATAGTGGCGCGCAGAGACCACCCGCATCTTCGTAATCACATCGACCATCTCATTCGCTCCGGTCAACTCACCCCGCTCCTGCACGGGGTCTCCTGCTGGGCGAACCAAGAACCCGACTTCCTCCTGCTGGTCAGAGCCGCCGTTTCCTGGAATCCCAGAGCGATTCTGGTCGGAGCCACGGCCGCGGCCCTCACATGGTGGCCGGAGCTCAAACCTGACCGGGTGGAATTGGCCTCCCCTCCGCCTCGGAACCCCCCGCCCTGGATCAGGTGCAGGCGTCTGAGGATCCCGGCCTCACTCACGGAAGAGCTGGGCGACACGAGAGTCGTCACCCCTGAGTTGTCGGTGCTCGGAATGCTTGACGGCGGGGACGCCAATCCCATGTGTGAGGCATTGCGACGCGGAGTGACCACTGTGGCGCGCACCCGAACCACCCTGGAGCAGATACCCCGAGCCTCGGGAAACCTCGTCCGCAACGTCCTGCTGTCAGCCGCGAGGGACAACCCTTGGTCTCCCTTGGAACTCGAGGCCCATCAGCGACTCCGGCGAGCCGGTTTGAAGGGCTGGAGGACGAATCACCGGGTGCTGCTGGATGGTTTGGTCCATTTCCTTGACATCGCTTTCCCGGGCGCCCGGCTCGCCTTGGAAATGGATGGTTGGCAGCACCACGGTAACCACCTCGGTTTCGTCGCGGACCGCGTCCGGCAGAATCGCCTGGTACTGGGCGGTTGGACCATTCTGCGCTTCACCACCCAGAGCTTGGATCGCCTGGTTCCCGAGACGAAGCGGGCGCTGGCACGGTTGAGATGAAAGACGAAACCCGGTTGCGCAGCACTCAACCCGGAAAATTCCCCGCAGGGGCCGAAATTATGAGTTGAGTGCTGCGTAACCGGGCTGTGTCGGATCAACCCGCGAGGTTGTTCAGCAGCAGGGTTTCCGCCAGGGCCGCCTTGGCGAAGTCGCCGAGGTCCAGCGACTCGTCGATGCCGTGCATCCGCGAGTTCGGGTCGGTGACAGCGGTCACCAGCACCAGGGCTCCGGGATTGCGGTCGGCGAACTCGGCGACGATCGGGATCGATCCCCCGCAGCCGATCTCCACCGCATCAACCCCGAATGCCTCCCGGAAAGCGGTCTTCGCGGCCTCGGCTCGTTCCCCTTCGAGGGTGATCCGGCCGGGCGCTCCACACTGCCCCGCCACGACATCGACGTGCGCGCCCCAGGGCGCGTTCCTGCGCAGGTGATCCTCCAGGGCCTTCGCGGCGGCAGCGGGGTCCTGGCCGGGCACCAGGCGCACACTCACCTTCGCGCGGGCCGACGGAATCAGGGTGTTGGAGGCCTTCGCGACGGGGGTGGCATCGATGGCCAGCACGGAGGCCGCGGGCTTGAACCACATCCGTTCCACCACCGACCCGTCGCCGATCTGCGACACCCCCTCGAGCAGCCCGGTTTCCTCCAGCAGCCGATCCTCGGGGTAGTCGAGGTCGGGAGCGGTTCCGGTGACGAGGCCCTCGATCGCGACGTTTCCGGCTTCGTCGTGCAGGGTGGCCAGCAGCCGGCACAGCGCGGTCAATGCGTCCGGCACCACCCCGCCGAACTGCCCCGAGTGCAGCCCCTCCGCCAGGGTGGATACGGTGACCTGGCAGTCCGCGACACCTCGCAGCGACGTGGTGAGCGACGGCTTGCCGACCTCCCAGTTGACGGAGTCGGCGACGACGTAGACGTCGGCGGCCAGTTCGTCGCGGTACCGGTCGAGCAGCGTCGGCATGGTCGGCGACCCGACCTCCTCCTCGCCCTCGATGAACACCTTCACCCCGACCGGCGGTTTGCCGTTGAAGACCCGCAGCGCCGCCAGGTGCAGCGCGACCCCGCCCTTGTCGTCGGCCGATCCGCGCGCGTACAGCCTGCCGTCGCGTTCCGTCGGTTCGAACGCCGGGGAGGTCCAGGCGTCGGCGTCGCCGGTGGGCTGGACGTCGTAGTGGGCGTACAGCAGCACCGTCGGCGACCCCTCCGGCCCGGGAAAGTTCGCCCACACCGCCGGTTTCCCGCCGCCATCGAGGAGCTTCACCTCCGAGGCCCCGAGATCCCGGAACAACCCGGAGACCGCATCGGCGCAGGCGGCGACGTCAGCGTCGTGTTCCGGCATCGAGGAGATCGAGGGGATGGAGATGAGTCTGTGCAGGTCGGCGATGGCGGAGGGCAGCACCCTCTCGACGTTCCAGGCGAGATTGGTCATGCCCTCACCCTACAGACAGCGCATCGGCGGGGACCGATGAAGTCGGTCCCCGCCGATGCGAGCCCGGGCGGGATCTCCCGGACCCTCAGCCCTTGACCGCGCCCGCGGTCAGTCCGGCGACGATGTACTTCTGCAGGTACATGAACAACAGGATGATCGGGATGGCCGCGACCACCGCGCCCGCCGCGAACAGCGACCACGGGGCGTTTCGTTCGTCGGATGCCCACACGTACATGCCGACCGCCAGGGTGTAGTCCTCCGGCCTCTGCAGCACGACCTTGGCGAGGATGAACTCGCCGTAGCTGCCGACGAAGGACAGCAGGCCGACGACAACGAGGATCGGGGTCACCAGCCGCATGATGACCCCCCAGAAGATCTGGGCGTGGGTGGCGCCGTCGATGCGGGCCGCCTCGTCCAGTTCCTTCGGGATGGTGTTGAAGAACCCGTAGATCAGGAACGTGTTGCCGCCGAGCGCCCCTCCGAGGTAGACGGCGATCAACCCGAGGGCCGAGTTGAGCCCTAGCACCGGGTAGATATCGCGCAGCATCAGCAGCAGCAGGAAGATCGCGACGAAGGCCAGCATCTGCGGGAACATCTGGACCAGCATGAGGGCCGTGAGCCCGCCACGACGCCCCGTGAACCGGTAGCGGCTGAACGCGTAAGCCGCGGACGCGGCCATCAGCACCGTGCCGATCGCGGTCGTGGTGCTGACCACGAACGACTGCAGCATCCAGCGCGGGAAATTGGTGCCGAACAGCGTGGCGTAGTTCTCCGTAGAGACCTTGCGGAACAGCTCGCTGGAACCGCTGATCGTGCCTCCCGGGTTGAGCGAGGCCGACAGCACGTAGAGCAGCGGGAAGATGCAGTAGATCATCAGGATCACCGCGAGGATGTGCTTCCAGCCCACTTCCTTCCACCAGCGGGCGCCCTTGAGGGTGACGTTGTCGTTCATCACATGATCTCCTCGAGCTTGCGGGTCTGCCGGAATCCGAGCCAGGCGATAACCCCGACCACCACGAAGATGAGCAGGGACAACGCGGACGCCAGGCCGTACTGCTTGCCTCCCGACTCGAAGGCGATGGAGTAGACCATCGAGATCAGGATGTCGGTCTCACCGATCAGCACCGGGGCACCGGAATAGTTCGGGCCGCCGCCGGTAAGCATGTAGATCAGGGAGAAGTTGTTGAAGTTGAACGCGAAACAGGCGATCAGCAGCGGCGCGAGGGAGACCATGAGCATCGGCAGCGTGACGCTGCGGAATCGCCGCCACGCCCCCGCACCGTCCATGATGGCCGCCTCGGTCAGCTCGGCCGGGATGGCCTGCAACGCCCCGGTGCTGACCAGGAACATGTACGGGAATCCGAGCCACAGGTTGACCCCCAGGATCGCGAGTTTCGCCAGGTTCCCGTCGGACAGCCACGCGATGTCGGTCCCGCCCAGCATCTGGTTGATGATCCCGAACTCCCGGTTGAGCATGCCCTTCCAGGTCAGCGCCGCCAGGAACGCGGGGAAGGCGTAGGGCAGCAGGAAGATCGCGCGGTAGAAGGTGCGTCCCCTGACCCGTTTGTCGTTGTAGATCACGGCCAGGGCAAGCCCGAGCGCAAATGTGGTGAGCACGGACAGGATCGCGAAGGCGAAGGTCCAGGCCATGATGCTGAGGAAGGGGCCCGTCAACCGCGAGTCGTTGAAGACCTCGGTGAAGTTCTTGGTCCCGACGAACACCCGCCAGCCCGGGGTGAGCTGCGATCCGTCGCTGGCGACGTAGGCTCCCACGGACTCGTCGGCGTGGTAGATCTTCCCGTCCGGGTCGGTGAAGGTGTCGGCCGCGGCGTCGTGGGTCAACGCCGACTTCGCGACGTAGGCGAAGGACGCGTTGTCGGTGCGCAACCACCCCTGGGTGGGGTCGTCGCTGAGATTGACCCTGAGCGCCAGCACCTCCCGTTGCCGGGCCTGCACGTCAGGCGGCGACAGCACGTTCCACCCGGGCACCTCCGTCACCTTGGTGCCGGCGAGTACAGCTCCCTGTGCCTCCGCGAGGGGGGTGTTCTGGGTTCCGACCTCGGCTTTTCCGTCGCGCACCACCGCGAATCCCAGCTCCCCGTCCTTCTCGACGACGGTCACGGGGTAGGTGGCGGTGTCCTCGACCCTCCGGTCGGAGGTTTTGAGGATCTGGGTGATGGCCGATTGCTTGGAGTCGTTGTGGCCGTCACCGTAGTTGGTGAACGCCACCCAGGCCGTCGAGCCCATCACGTAGACCTGGTAGACGAGCAGGAAGAGCAGGCCGGGCAGTAGGTACTTGGCGGGGATCGCCCGCTTGGAGAAGTAGACGTAGTCGGCGACGAGGAGCGTCACGGCGAGGAACCCCAGCACGAGCCACTGCTGCTGGGGAATCGAAACCATGATGCCGTAGAGCCCGAAGGCGTTGACCAGGGCCATCAGGACCAGCTTCGCGTAGAAACCGGGGCGCGTGTAATCGCGGGCGTGGGACAGCCGCGTTTCTGCTGGGTCGGTTCGTTGTTTCATGTTGTTCCCGGACCGGAAACCACGCGGGGGCCCGGAGCGCCCCCGCGTGGAACACCGATCAGTCCTTGGCGAGCGCGTCCTCGACGTTGGCGATCATCTGCTGCCAGGTGGCGACGGGGTCCTCCCCGCGGAGAATGCTGAGCTCGGCGGAGCCCCAGTGACTCCAGACGGCGTCCATGGTGGTGATGGTGGCGGGCAGGGCCTGACCGCTCTCACCGGCGGCCTCGAAGCCCTTGAGGACCGGGTCGGTGACGGCCGCCGCGGCGGACTTCAGCGCGGGCAGGCGCCCGCCCTTCTCCTGCAGGATCTTCTGTGCCTCGTCACCGGCCATGTAGTCGAGGAACTGGTTGGCCAGCAGCGCATTCTTGGAGTACGACGACAGGTAGACGCCCTGCACCCCGATGAACGGGGCGGACGGCTGGCCACCCGCGGAGGGCACGGGCAGCACCGAGATGTCGAGCCCGGCCTTGGTGAACTCGCCGGTCCACCAGGGGCCGGTGATGATGTAGGGGGACTTGCCGTCGAGGAAGGCCTGCTTGGCCTGATCCCCGCCGATGGACTCGGACAGCACACCCTCATCGGTGAGCTTCTTGATGTAGGCGGCGAACTTCTCGCCGGCCTCGCCCTTCATGCCGATCTCTGTGGTGTCGGGCTTGAACAACGGAGCCCCGAAGGAGCTCTGCACCGGGTACAGGTGGTAGGCGTCGCCCTTGTCGCCCTGCTGGATCAGAACGGGATGGTCCGGGGTGAGCTGCTTGCCCTGGGCGATGAGCTCGTCGAAGGTGGCGGGGGTTTCCTTGGCGAGGTTGTTGTTGCGCACCAGGGCTACGTTCTCCACCGCGTAGGGAACGCCGTAGAGGGTGCCGCCGCTGGTGAAGGCCTTCTTGGCTGCATCGGAGAAACCGGCGGCCTTGTCGCCGAGTTCGACGGGCGCGACGACGCCGTTCTTGACCAGGCTGCCGACCCAGTCGTTGGCGCCGACGATCAGGTCGGGACCGGCCCCGGAGGGGGCCTGGGAGATGAAGTCCGTGCGAACGTCATCGGTGGGTTTCTGCACCACCTCCAGTTTGACCCCGCTGGCCTTCTGGAAGGACTCCCCGATGGCCTTGAAGCCCTCGATGCGGGTCTCGTCGGTCCATACGGTGAGGGTTCCGGAGGCCTGGGCACTGCCCGCGGCACCGGAGGAACTGTTCGACGGGGTGTTGCTTGCGGAGCCGCAGGCGGTCAGGGCGAAGACCAAGCCGGTGGCCGCCAGGGCGAGCAGGCGCTTGCTCATGTGGTTCTCCTGTTCTGCGGGCCGGCCTCAACGCCGACCCATGGTTCTGCTACTCAGACGCTAACAAAATTTCTGCATGATTGCAGCAATTTTTCAAAAAATTTTGGCCACAATTTGATAACGTTCGGCAGACAGACTGACCACGGAGGTAAGGATGGGCACGCGACCACGGATGTCGGACCTGGCCGCCAGCGCCGGCGTATCCGTCTCCACGGTCTCCCGGGTGCTCAACGGCAAACCCGGGATCCGGGAGAACACGCGCCAAGCGGTGCTCCAGGCCATGGCCGATCTCGGCTACGATCGCGAAAAGTTTCAGCAACGCACCGGCGTGGTGGGGGTGATCGTGCCGGAGCTGTCGAACCCCTCCTTCCCCGCCCTCGCGGAGCGCCTGGACGCCCTGTTCCAGCCCGTCCACCGAACTGCGATCGTCGCAGCCGGCCCGCTGGGCGCGGATGAACCCTCCTGCATCGCGACGCTCCTGGATCTGGGGGTCGACGGCGTGGTTTCCATATCAGGTGCCGCCGCCGACACCGAGGCCGACCTCACCCCCTACCTGCGACTGGCGGAGGCCGGGATACCGACGATCTTCATCAACGGCCACACCACGAAACTCGCCTCAGCCTTCGTGAACTGTTCCGACGCCGAAGCCGTCGCCGCATCCGTCGCCCATCTGAGGTCGCTGGGGCACGAACGCATCGGACTCGCCGTCGGGCCGGCCCGTTTCCTGCCCACCCAGCGCAAGTCGTCGGCCTTCCTGAAACTCGGTTTCGGGAAGGACAGCATCGAACGCACCATCTTCACCCCGGAGGGCGGCCAGGTCGCGGCGGCGAGACTGCTGGCGACCGGGCACACCGCCATCATCTGCGGCTCCGACCTGATGGCCCTCGGAGTGATTCGCGAGGCCCACTCCCGCGGGCTCCGGGTCCCGGAGGACCTCTCCGTGATAGGTTTCGATGACTCCCCGTTGATGGCATTCACCAATCCCGCGCTGACCACCGTACGCCAGCCCGTCCAGGCCATGTGCGAGGCGGCCGTCTCGGGGCTGGTGCGGGCAATGGACGGCAACACCCCCGACGGCACGGAGCTGGTTTTCCGGCCCGACCTGATCATCCGTCAATCGACAGGACCCAGAACATGACAGACAACCACGAGTGGTGGCGCTCCGCCGTCATCTACCAGATATATCCTCGTTCCTTCGCCGACAGCGACGGCGACGGCTACGGCGACCTGCCGGGCGTGATCTCGAAGCTTCCCTACCTCAAGGAACTCGGCGTGGACGCGGTGTGGCTGAGCCCGTTCTACCGCTCCCCCATGGCCGACGCCGGCTACGACGTCGCCGACTACCGTCAGGTCGATCCGCTGTTCGGTGCCACCACCGACGCCCACCGGCTGATCGAGGAGGCCCACGCGCTGGGGTTGAGGGTGGTCATCGACCTGGTGCCGAACCACACCTCGGACGCCCACGAGTGGTTCCAAGCCGCGATCGCGGCCGAACCCGGCGCCCCGGAGCGGCAGCGCTACCTGATCCGCGACGGCAGGGGCCCCAGCGGTGAGCTGCCTCCGAACAACTGGCGGTCGCTGTTCGGCGGTGAGGGGTGGTCGCGGTTGAGGCGCCCCGACGGCACCCCGGAGCAGTGGTACCTCCACCTGTTCGACGTCCACCAGCCCGACCTCGACTGGAATTCCGACCTGGTCAAGGAGGGTTTCGACGACATCCTGCGGCACTGGCTCGACCTCGGGGTCGACGGTTTCCGCGTGGACGTGGCGCACTCCCTGGTGAAGGCCGACGGCCTGCCCGATGCGGAGGAACACACCAGACAGGGCAACTTCAACCTGGGTCCGATGTGGGACCAGGACGGGGTACACGACGTCTACCGCCGCTGGCGGAAGGTCCTCGAAGAATACGACGGTGACCGGGTGCTGGTGGCCGAGGCGTGGATTCCCGCCCCGGACCGCCTGGCCCGCTACGTACGCCCCGACGAGATGCACCAGGCGTTCAACTTCGACTTCCTGTCCTCCGCGTGGGACGCCGCCAGCTACCGCCGGGTGATCGCGGAGACGATGGCCGCGAACGCCGCCGTCGGGGCGCCCACCACCTGGGTGCTCAGCAACCACGACGTGGTCCGGCACGCCACCCGCCTGGCACGCGAGGACACCTCCGACACCGAGGGCATCTCCGCCGCCGACCCGCAGCCCGATGCCGCGCTGGGCATCAGACGCGCCCGGGCAGCAACGTTGATGATGCTGGCGCTGCCCGGGTCGGCGTACCTGTACCAGGGTGAGGAACTGGGGCTGCCGGAGCACACCGCCGTCCCGGACGATCAGCGCCAGGACCCGATCTGGTTCCGTTCCGAACGCGACCAGGTGGGACGCGACGGCTGCCGCATCCCGCTGCCGTGGATCGGCGACGCCCCCGGAGCGGGTTTCTCCCCGACCGGCCGGACCTGGCTGCCGCAGCCGGACTCGTACGCCTCCCTGGCGGCCGACCGGCAGATCGGGGTGCCGGGCTCGACCTGGAGCATGTACCACGACGCCCTGCGGCTGCGCCGCGAACTCGGGCTGGGTGAGGGTGAGCTCACCTGGGTGGACGCGGACGAGCACGTCGTCGCCTTCGACAACGGCGAGGTGCGGGTGCTGGTCAACGTGGCGGGCGCCCCTGTTCCGCTACCGGGGGGAGAGGTGCTGCTGGCCAGCACCGAACTGTCGGGGGAACTTCCCACCGACGCGGCGGTGTGGCTCCGTCTCCGCTGAAACACCCACCTCGCAGGGTGGTTTCGACACGGGCCGTTCCTTCGTCGCAGCCCGGCTCAACCAGCTTGTAGGGACGGAAGTTGGTTGAGCCGACCCGCTGGCGCCAGCGAGCAGGTCGAGTCGAAACCACCCCACACGCACCCCGGGGACCCGTGACCAAGAATGCGAAAGGCCTGGCCAACACCTGGGCCAGGCCTTTCATCGGCTGTTGTTCAGTGGTAGGGCAGGGCCAGGCGGGTGCGCGCCTGGAAGCGTCCGTGATGGACCGCGCCCGACGGGTCGGCCGTGAAGACACGGGCTACTTCCCGGGTCTCCCCGAGCCGGCGCAGGACCTCCGAGAGGCGTTCCGTCTGCGCCGTCAGCGACTCGATCTGTTCCTCCAACGCCAGGATGCGCCGGATGCCCTCCAGATTGATTCCCTCGCTCTGGCTCAGGTGCTGGATGTGGCGGAGTTTCGCGACGTCCTTCAACGAGTAGCGCCGCCCCCTCCCCCGCGACCGTTTCGGGACCACCAGCCCGAGCCGGTCGTAACCGCGCAGGGTCTGCGGGTGCATGTCCGCCAGCTGCGCGGCCACCGACACCGGGAACACAGGGGCTTCGGGGTCGAAGGCCTGAGGCAGGTTCTTGCCCATGTCAGTCTCCGAACAGCGTGGCCCGCGGGTCCTCCTGACCCGCCTTCTGGGCGTACTCCTGCAGCGCGTTCCTGGCGGCTTCGCTGAGGTGTTCCGGAACCTTCACCTGGATGGTGACCAGCAGGTCCCCCATGGTGCCGTCCTTCCTGCGCACCCCCTTGCCGCGAACCCTGAGGGTGCGGCCGTTCGGGGTGTTCGGGGGCACGCGCAGCTTCACCTTGGGCCCCTGCAGCGTCGGGATCTGGATGTCGGCTCCCAGCGACGCCTCTGCGAAGGTGACGGGCACCTCGATGGTCAGATTGTTGCCCTGCTGTCCGAACAGCTTGTGGGGAGCGACGTGCACGGTGACGTAGAGATCACCCGCCGCACCGCCGTTCTGACCGGCCACGCCCTTGCCCTTGATGCGGATCTTCTGCCCGTCGGTGACCCCCGCGGGGATCCGGACGTTGACGGTGTTGGTTGATTTCCCCCGCCCAGAACCGTCACACACCGGACAGGGATCGTCGACCAGCAATCCACGGCCGCGACAGTCGGTGCAGGGTTCGCTCATCGAGAACACCCCACCCGACGTGGAGCTGCGCATCCCGGAGCCCTCGCACCCGGGACACACCTTCGGCAACGTCCCGGGTTTCGCGCCCGTCCCGCGACACGCGCTGCACGCCTCGTCGGACATGGTGCGCATCGCGACGGTGGTGCCCTCGACCGCCTGCTCGAAGGCCAGTTTCACCTCGCCCTCGATGTCTGCGCCGCGGCGTGGTCCCCGCTGGGAACCGCGCCGCGACCCGCTCGAGCCGCCGCCTCCGAAGAGGTTGCCGAACAGGTCCCCGAAGCCGCCCTGCGCCCCTCCTGCGTTGCGGAACAGGTCCTCGAAACCGGTGTTCCCCTCGCCCGAGCCGCTGCGCCCGAACCGCACCCCGGCGCCGCCGAACAGGCTGCGCGCCTCGTCGTACTCCTTGCGCTTCTCCGGGTTGGAGAGAATCGTGTTGGCCTCGGAGGCCTCCTTGAAACGGGCCTCGGCGGTCTTGTCACCGGGGTTCGCGTCGGGATGGTTGTCCCGGGCGATCTTCCGGAAGGCCTTCTTGATTTCCTCGGCGCTGGCCTTCTTGTCCACGCCGAGGACCTTGTAGTAGTCCTTCTCTATCCAGTCCTTGGTGCTCACTCATCGCCTCTCATCTGCGGGGGCCGAGACCACTGCCCCGGCCCGTCCGCGGCTCAGTCCTGCCTCGGATTGGCGACGGCGACACGCGCCGGCCGGATCACGCGGTCCCTCAACTGGTAGCCCGGCTGAATGACCTGCGAGACAGTGGTCACGGCGACCTTCTCCTCGAGGGGCGCCTCCATCAGAGCATCGTGATGGGTCGGGTCGAAGGGATCGCCGACGGCCCCGAAGATGACCAGGCCATGCTTGGCAGCCACCTTCTCGAACTCCTCGGCCACCATCTTGAATCCGCCGTCCAGTTCTCCGTGGGACTTGGCCAGCTGGATCGCGTCGAGCACCGGCATCAGGTCGGTCACGACGACCTCGATCCCCAGCTGCCGGGCCAGCGCCCGATCGCGGTCCACACGTTTCTTGTAGTTGACGTACTCGGCCTGGAGACGCTGCAGATCGGCGGTTCGTTCCTCTGCGACGGTCTCCCAGTCGCGCGCTTCCTCCGCCGCCTCGTCGCTCTCCACGCCGCGCCGGGCCTCGGTCGTCCCGGCGGCCTCGGCGGGAGCCGAGGCGGCTGAATCAACAACCGCCTCGGCCTGCGCCACTACCTCATCGGGGGTGGGCTGCTCGCTCACTTGGAGTCCTCGTCATCCACGATCTCTGCATCGACGACGTCATCCTGGGCGCTGTCACCGGACTGGCTCGAGGACTCGCCCTCGGCGGCCTGCTGCTGTGAGGCCTCGGCCTTGGCCTGGGCGGCGGCGTACATGGCCTGACCCATCGCGGCGGCCTTGGTGTTGAGGTCGTCGATGGCAGCCTTGACCGCGTCGTTGTCCTCGCCCTTCAAGGCCTCCTTCAGCTTGTCGACGGCCTCGACGACCGGGGCCTTGACCTCCTCGCCGATGCTGTCGGCGTTCTCGTTCAACAGCTTCTCGGTGCGGAACACCAGGGCGTCGCCCTCGTTGCGCATGTCGACGCTCTCGCGGCGCTTGCGGTCCTCCTCGGCGTGGCTCTCGGCCTCGCGCACCATGCGGTCGATGTCCTCCTTGGCCAGCGCGGAACCGCCGGTGACGGTCATCGACTGTTCCTTGCCGGTGGCAAGGTCCTTGGCGTGGACGTGGACGATGCCGTTGGCGTCGATGTCGAAGGTGACCTCGATCTGCGGGACCGAGCGCGGCGCGGGCAGCAGACCGGTCAGCTCGAAGTTGCCGAGCGACTTGTTGTCGCGGGCGAACTCCCGCTCCCCCTGGTACACCTGGATCATCACGGAGGGCTGGTTGTCCTCGGCGGTGGTGAACACCTCGGAACGCTTCGTCGGGATGGTGGTGTTCCGCTCGATGATCTTGGTCATCACACCGCCCTTGGTCTCGATGCCGAGGCTCAACGGGGTGACGTCGAGCAGCAGCACATCCTTGACCTCGCCCTTCAGCACACCTGCCTGCAGGGAGGCGCCCAGCGCCACGACCTCGTCGGGGTTGACGCCCTTGTTGGGCTCCTTGCCGCCGGTCAGTTCGCGCACGAGGTCCGCGACGGCGGGCATGCGGGTGGAACCACCCACCAGCAGCACCTGGTCGATCTTGTCGACACTGGTGCTGGCGTCCTTGATGACGGTGTTGAACGGCGTGCGGCAGCGGTCCAGGAGGTCCTCGGTCATCCGCTGGAACTCGGCGCGGGTCAGTTTCTCGTCAAGGTGCAGCGGGCCGGCGGCCGAAGCGGTGATGTAGGGCAGGTTGATGGAGGTCTCGGAGGCCGAGGACAGCTCGATCTTGGCGCGCTCGGCGGCCTCCTGGAGGCGCTGGCGGGCCATCTTGTCCTGCGAGAGATCGACGCCGTGCTTGTTCTTGAACTGCGTCACCAGCCACTCGACGATCTTGGCGTCCCAGTCGTCCCCACCGAGCCGGTTGTCACCGTTGGTGGCCTTGACCTCGAAGACACCGTCGGCGATGTCCAGGAGGGAGACGTCGAAGGTGCCACCGCCCAGGTCGAAGACCAGGACGGTCTGCTCCTTGTCGCCCTTGTCGAGGCCGTAGGCCAGAGCGGCGGCCGCGGGCTCGTTGATGATGCGGTCCACGGTCAGGCCCGCGATCTCGCCGGCCTCCTTGGTGGCCTGGCGTTCGGCATCGGAGAAGTAGGCGGGGACGGTGATCACGGCGTTGGTGACGGCCTCACCGAGGTAGGCCTCGGCGTCCCGCTTCAGCTTCTGAAGGACGAAGGCCGAGATCTGCTGCGGGCGGTAGTCCTTGCCGTCGATGTCCACCTTCCAGTCGGTGCCCATGTGACGTTTGACGGAACGGATGGTTCGGTCGGGGTTGGTGACCGCCTGACGCTTCGCCACCTCACCCACGAGAACCTCACCGGAGGGGGTGAAGGCGACCACGGACGGAGTGGTGCGGGCTCCCTCGGCGTTGGGGATGACGGTGGGCTCGCCACCCTCGAGGACAGCGACGACCGAGTTGGTGGTGCCGAGGTCGATGCCTACTGCACGTGCCATTGGGGTATCTCCTGATTCGTTGTGCGGCTAGCGCGTGTTGCCAATCCCAAACCCCTTGAGCGGGGCGGACTCAACTATGCCACACCAACGAACCGCAACGCAACCCAAAGTTGAGCCTCAGGGGCTCAACCCGGGTTCTGCCGGGGTTTCCCCGGGTCAGCCCTGCACGAGCCGCGCTGCATACTTGGCGCCCCGGATCGTCGAGACGACGGCGGAGCACCGGGATGGTTCGGTCCCTCTCACAGACGCCACGTCCTTCTTCTCCTGTAGCTGTTCATGGCGCGGCTCTTTCGCCTCTCCTCCCTTTCCTTCTTCAGGTATTCCTCCACGCGGATGTTGAAGGCTCCCATGATGTGCCAGCCATTGATGATGACCGCACCGTTCGCGCCATCACCGTCGGCTTCCGACTCGATGTCGATCGCCGACAGAATGTTGAGGCTCTGGTTGATGATCTGCACCCGCCACGGAACATAGAGGATGAAGGTCCCCAGCACGGACTTCAGGTTCAGCTCGATCACCACGCCCGGGGCCATGATGTCCTCGATGTGGATCGTGCTGCTGCCCATCACGACCAGACTTCGTATCGTCGACATGCTGGGGCTCATGCGGACCGTCCCACGTCTCAAGACCATGACCTCGCTGTACGGGGAGACCTCATCCGCGACGATGATTCTCTCCGGAGGCGAGTCTGCCGGTTCCTCCTTGCGCCACTTGTCGCCGGCAGGCAGATCCGAGATGAGGCCGGACAGGTCATCGACGTAGCGGGCCCTGAGGCAGAACTGCCGCCTGTCCTCGAACTCCTCATGCCCGATCTGCCCTGCCGTGTAGGCGGTTTGAAGCATCTCGAGCACCTCGCTCCGCTCAAGATGACCGACACGCATCGGGACCCGGCGCGACCCCTTGGGCAGATTTTCCGACATGAAAAGAAGCTTACGGCCATCACTACCGCCCCGACCCGCTTTTCCCGCAAGATCACAGGAAAATTGAAGAATAATCGAAAACCCCCGCGCGAGTTCACGTCGGCGAGCCAAGGATTTCGATTTCTCCGGTCAGGCATCCCCAGGACCAGCCCACCGGCCTGGACCCATTTCCGGTGCCACGGTCATGCCACCAGTGGTTCATCATCCAATCCACGGCAGCCACGCCTGTTGCCATTGAATCAGCAGCGCCGGCCGCACAGACTGGAAATCGCAAGGAAACCAAACCCGATGGACAGAGGTGCTCAATAGTGAGTTTCCAGCCACCACATGCCGCCCTGCTGGCCTACAGAACCTACGGGGGATGGGGTGTGCAACGCCCCGAGCACGGAACCCTGGGACGCTACAGCCCCGACATGACGAAATTGCTTCCCGACGGCCGCACCTTCGCGCTGACGCTGCGCCTGGATCGCGCCGCCTATCAGCTCTACCGCGAACTCGGGGCCAGCCACGAACAGGCGCTGCACAACTCCCTGCTGTGCCCGGCATGGGCCGGCCTCCACAACGCTCCCGGCCACGGCTCCTGGGAGATCGAACTCCAGGCCCCCTCGTCGGACCGGGTGGAGCTGGTCGCCATGCTGTGGCCGCAGAACGACCGCGAGTGGCCCCTCGGGGAGATCAACTTCGTCGAGGGGCGCGTCGGAAGCGGTCAGACGCTGACCAATCTTCACTGGCCCGACCCCGAGACCGGCAGTCCGGATCACTCGCCCGAGGAGATCCACCTCGACGTCACCCAGTGGCACCACTACCAGGTCGACATCGACCCGGGCCACGTCCGCTGGTTCGTCGACGGCCGGCTCCGTCGCGAGCTGCACACCCCGCACGCCCCACACGACGTACCCGTGCACCTGGTCGTCCAAGCGGGAGTCAACCCCGCCATCCGGGATGACTGGCATGACGACTTCGAGTGGGAACAGAACATCCTGTTCCGCCCCCTCCGGGCGCCCCAGCTGCCACGCGCCTGATCGGACGATGGCCGGAGCACCTACGCCGACCGGTCCGCTCCGGGGACCGGAGAAGGAGACGGGACGGGGGGTGGAGCGTCACGGGGAGACCCTCCCTTGGGGTTCTTTCACTTCTCCGACTTCCTCAGCTGCACGGATGTGCCGCCCCAGAAGTTGAACCCTTTGATGATGAGCGTGCCGTTCGACCCGTCACCACCAGCCTCGTCCGAGACATCCACCCCGGCCATGATGTTGACGCTCTGGTCGATGACCCGGACTCCTTCCGGCACGTAGACGTTGTGACCGCCCATGATCGAGCTCAGCGACAGCTCGATCTCCACCCCGGGGCCCATGACCGCCTCGGTACGGATCTCGTTGCCGCCCCACAGGGCAAAACTGGTCACCGCTGGAGTTCTGGCGTCCAGATGGATCACCTTGCCGCTCATGAAGGCGATCTCGTTCCTGACCGCGGCATCCCGAGGGACGGCGAGGTTCGCAGGTCTCGTGACGGCATGGTGCCATCCCGCTCCTTCAGGCAGGTCAACGACGAGGGCGGACAGGTCATCGATGTATCGGGCCTTGAGGCAGTACTGCTGCCTCTCGTCGAACTCCTCAAGGGTGAGCTGGCCCGCGCCATAGGCGTTCTGAAGCACGCCGAGCACCGCATCACGCTCTGCATCACCTATGCGCATCTGCACCCGGGGCGACTGTTGAGGCAGATTCTCCGACATGCGGCAAAGTCTACGGCCCGCCGCGAACCCCGGCGGGGGCGGAATCGTCCGCCCCAAAAGCCTCTCGACCTCGCCGAGGTCCTCAGCCCGCTTCCCGGCAGGGCCCCCGGCGCGGGGTCGACGTCAGCTCGCAACATCACGGGCTGACATTTCCACAACAACTTCAGCGCCTCGTCAAGGCGATGCTCACGTTCAAGCCGCCCGCTCTCCCCAGTCCAGCCGCTGCAGTGGCGACTGCACGCTTCGCCCGGCGAACAAAACCGCACTCACGATGAAGCGACGACGGCCCCCGACTCGACAACACGCCTCGCCAGGGGCCATTTCCAACCTTGAGCCGCCCACGGGAATCGAACCCGTGACCTACGCTTTACGAGAGCGTCGCTCTGCCTACTGAGCTAGGGCGGCGGCGGGAACACACTATAGCCGCCGTCATCGGCGGCGACGAAATCCGTCGCACGCCACCCCGGAGCGGCAGGTGCCCGGTCCCGGAACCGCATCAGCGAGGCACCGCGCACGACCCTGCGACAGCAGCCCACCCCATGCAACCCGCAACAACACACATCACCCTGAAGAAAACTAAACAAACCTTTCGAGAATGCGAGGAGTAAGTTACCATTACTTCATGACCAATCCTGACCTGAGTTCCATCCTGGACGATCTGGCGGCGGGTCGCATCGACACCGCCGAAGCGAACCGGCGCATATCCGCCCTCAAGAACAAGACCGGTGACGCGTCCCGGTCCACCCAGTCCGGCCCGAAACAGGAGGAGGCCCCGAAGGGCAAACCGGGCGGACTGACCCGGGTCTCGATAACCGCCGTCGGGCGTCGCGTGCGAATCGAAGGGGATTCGTCGATCGCCACCCTGTCGGTGGAGGGCCCACACGTGCTGCGCCGCAACGGCGAGGTGATGGAGGTCAGCTCCACCGGGGAGTTCGGCCCCAACCTGAACGGTTTCTCCCTGATCCGCCCGCCCCGCAGCCTCGACGACCTCCGTGACATCGGCCTCGGCAAGGAGCTGCTCGTCAAGGTCAACCCAAAGCTGATCATCGACGTCGAGGCAACCACGGGTGGCGTGCGCAGCACCGGGGTGCCCCGCTTCGGGCGCGTCCGGGTGACCGCCGGGGGCTGCCACCTGAGCGACGTCGTCGAGGTCTCCGACCTGCTCAGCCAGGCCGGGGGAGTCACCGTCGAGGGCCCGATCAGCCTGGGGCGTTCCAGGTTGAAGGTGGAGTCGGGGTCACTGACCCTGATCCTCAAACCCGGTTCCAGCGTCACGGTGCACGCCGACGCGAAGTTCGGGCACATCCGCTGGCCCGAGGACAACGGCGGAGCCGACGAGGTGGTCTTCGGCAACGGTTCGGCCCGGTGCGACCTGACCGTCACGATGGGCCTGGCCACCGTGAAGAGCGAGGTGCCCGCATGACCTCCGAGCTGTACCGCGCCCCCGCCGAGTGCCCCGTCTGCGGCGAGGACCTGATCATCATCCGGAAGGGCTGCACGCACTGCGGCTCCGAGCTGGCCGGCGAGTTCGCGTCCTCCCCCTACGACCGTCTCGACGCCGCCGAGCACGAGCTGCTGCGAGTCTTCCTGACCTCCCGCGGGAACCTGCGCGAGGTGGAGAAACACCTCCAGGTCTCCTACCCAACGGCGCGCGCCCGGTTCGACGCGCTGCTGGTGAAGCTTGGCATGAATCCCGACGCCCAGCCCGCTCCCCCGCAGCCCGGCGAGCCCGGCCCCGCCGAACAGGGGGAAACGAAAGCCGCCACCCCGCAGGAGCAGATCCTGGCACGGGTGGCGGCCGGTGAGATCAGCGCCGAGGTGGCGGCCCAGCTGATCGCGGGACTGGAGTAGTTACGTCAGGAGGTGACCTTCCTGATGGTCACCGAGATGGTGCGACCGTTGGGGGCCGCGTAGCTGACCTCGTCGCCCACGCGATGGCCGAGCACCGCGGCGCCCAGCGGCGACTGTGGGGAGACGGCCTGGTCCACGGAGGAGTCGGTGCCGAGGATCTCCCGCGACCCGAGCAGGAAGGTCTCCGTGTCGTCATCGTCGCCGAAGAACGCGACGGTGACGATGCGGCCGGGGCTGACCTCGTCGGGGTCGCCCTGGGCCTCGCCCACCTGGGCGCGTCGCAGCAGGTGTTCGAGCTGACGGATGCGCCCCTCCATCTGCCCCTGCTCCTCACGTGCGGCGTGGTAGCCGCCGTTCTCGGAGAGGTCGCCCTCCTCGCGGGCGGCGGCGATCCTGGCGGTCACCTCGGGGCGACCCACGGTCTTGAGGTGGGTGAGTTCAGCCTCGAGCTTGTCGTGGGCCTCCTGGGTGAGCCACACCGTTTCGGCATTGGTTTCGGACATCCCGACATGCTAGCACCGGCCCTTTTCAACCCGAGGTGAGCCGGATTCGGCCGCTTCGCCCGTGACCCGCCAGAATGTCTTCCATGACCTCGCACCCCAAGGGCCCATTGCGCCTGCTGCACGTGCACGCCCACCCCGACGACGAGTCGAGCAAGGGTGCCGCGACCACCGCCAAGTACGTGGCGGAGGGCGTGGAGGTCATGGTCGCGACCTGTACCGGAGGTGAGCGCGGCGACATCCTCAACCCGGCCCTGGCCGGCGACCCCGGGATCCTCGAGAACCTGCCCGCCGTCAGGGCGGCCGAGATGGCCCGCGCCCGCGAGATCCTGGGGATCGAGCAGGTGTGGCTGGGTTTCGTCGATTCCGGCCTGCCCGAGGGCGATCCCCCGCCGCCGCTGCCCGAGGGCTGTTTCGCGCTGCAGGATGTCGCGGTGGCCGCGGGGCGGCTGGTCAAGGTGATCCGCGACTTCCGTCCGCACGTCGTGACCACCTACGACGAACGCGGCGGCTACCCGCACCCCGACCACGTCCAGTGCCACCGCATCACCGTCGAGGCGTTCAAAGCGGCGGCGGATCCGTCGCTGTGGCCGGAGCACGGCCCCGCCTGGCAGGCGGCGAAGCTGTACTACCACATGAGCTTCCACCGACGCCGGTTCGCGGCCCTGGAGGCGTTGATGCACGAGCACGGCCTCTCCCCCAGCCATCCCGCGCCGACCCGCGATGACGACCCGTTCTCGGATGGCCGCCTGACCACGTTCGTCAACTGCGCCCAGTACTTCGGGGTGCGCGACGATGCGTTGCGGGCACACGCCACGCAGATCGACCCCGAAGGGCCGTGGTTCGCGGTGCCGCTGGCGATCCAGCAGGCGGGCTGGCCGACGGAGGACTACCAGCTGGTGGTTTCGAAGGTGCCGACGATGATCCCGGAGGATGACCTGTTCACCGGGTTGCGGGAGGTTCCCCTGGTACCGGAGTTCATCATCTGACCCTCACCCCGCCCAGCCGCCCGCTCCCCGGGTTTTGCTGGCCTTGTAACGGGTTTGCTGGCCTTCTCGTGGGTTTGCTGGGCTTGTTCACGTTTGCCTGCGCTGTGAGGCCAGCGAACATCAATACGGCCAGCAAACCGGTGGTAAGGCCAGCAAACCGTGCCATCGGTGTCGGGGTCAGACCCGCCGGATGGCGGGGTCGCTGCCGTGGAGGAACTTCGCGGCGATGAAACCACCGATGGCCCCGCCGAGGTGTCCCTGCCACGAGACCCCCGACGCTCCGGGCAGCACGCCCAGCAGGATCGAGCCGTAGAAGAAGAACACGGCCACCGACAGCGCGATCTCCCAGATGTTGCGGGTGAAGAAACCTCGCACCAGCAGGTAGGCGAGGTATCCGAACACCAGGCCGGAGGCACCCAGGGTGATGGTGTTGGAGGGTGCGATCAGCCAGACGGTCAGCCCGGAGGTGACGACGGTGATGAGAGTCACCGCCAGCCAGCGCCCCGGACCAGCCAGCCAGGTGAGCAGACCGAGGATCAGGAACGGCACCGAGTTGCTGATCAGGTGCGGAAAACCGAAGTGAAGCCACGGGGCCGTGAGAATGTGGGGCAACGACCCGATGTTCCGGGCGATGATGCCTAGCTGGTCCAGGGCGTGGAAAGACGCGCTGTCGATGATCTCCAGCACCCACATGAGCGCGAGCAGACCACCGACGACCACGACACCGGGCTTGGCCCCTTCCAGGGACCGACGATCAGCAAAGGTCTGGGTGCTCATGCCTCCAGTGTGACAGCGTGTTCAAATCTTCCACGAAACGTTCCCGGACGGGCGGCGGAACCGTCCCGCACATCGCCCCGACGTCTGTCCGTGGGCGCGCATTTCCCCTCCACAAGCCGGCTGAACCGACCCGCGAGCACCCTCCCCTCCACAAGTTGGTTGAGCCGACCCGCGAGTGTCAGCGAGCAGGGCGAGTCGAAACCATCTGGCGGCCGGGCAGGGCCTGTCACGGAGATCCTTTGGGTGCTCACGGCATGGTTTCGACACGGGCCGCTCCTTCGTCGCAGCCCGGCTCAACCAACTTCAGAGAGGACGGCCCCGACACGGGCCCGCTCCTTCGTCACAGCCCGGCTCAACCAGCTTGGGGAGGGCAGCCCCGGATTCCGCGGACGCCCTAAGCTTGACCCTCATGGCGAACCGACTCGCAGATTCCTCCAGCGACCACCTCCTCCAGTACGCCCACCAGCCGGTGGACTGGTGGCCCTGGGGTCCCGAGGCGTTGGCGCACGCCGTGGAGACGGACCGGCCGATCCTGCTCAGCATCGGTTACGCGTCGTGCCACTGGTGCCACGTGATGGGGAGTGAATCGTTCGAGAACCCGGAGGTGGCGGAGTTCATCAACGCTCATTTCGTGCCGGTCAAGGTGGATCGCGAGCAGCATCCCGTCCTGGACCAGGTGTTCATGACGGCCACGCAGCTGATGAACGAGGGGGCGGGCGGCTGGCCCCTGACCGCTTTCCTCACCCCGGAGGGCCGTCCGTTCTTCACGGGTACCTACTTCCCGCCCGAACCGCAGCCGGGACGCCCGTCGTTCACGCAGGTGCTGCAGGCCCTGGCCGACACCTGGGAAACCGACCGGCAGACCCTGGTCGCGGGTGCGGACATGGTGGCCGGGCATCTGGCGGCCCTCGCGGCAGCACCCCTGACGGACGACGCCCCCGAGGTCCACGAGGCCGTCGAGACGATCGCCGCCGACTTCGACCTGATCCACGCCGGTTTCGGGACCGCCCCGAAGTTCCCGTCCGCGACGGCGTTGGACGCGCTGCTGGTGCGCGGCGACGCCCGCAGCCTGGAGCTGGCTCAGCGCAGCCTGGAGGCGATGGCGCGAGGCGGCATCTGCGACCAGATCGGCGGGGGTTTCCACCGTTACGCCGTCGATCCGGGTTGGGTGGTGCCGCACTTCGAGAAGATGCTCGACGACAACGCCCTGCTGCTGGGCACCTACATCCGCGGCTGGCGTCGCACCGCCGACCACGACGAAGGGCTACGGGCGCTGCTGGAACGCACCGCCTACGACATCGCCGGTTTTCTGGAGCGGGAGCTGCGCGACGAGAACGGCGCCTTCATGGCGGGCCTGGACGCCGATTCCTGCGACATCCGCGGTGCCGTCTTCGAGGGCATCCACTACCTGTGGTCGCCGGAGCTGATCATCGACGCGCTGGGCGAGGAGGACGGTGACTGGGCCACCCGGGTTTTCCACGTCACCGCAGGCGGCACCTTCGGTGAGGGGCTCTCGACGTTGCAGCTGCGCGGCCGCCCCGATTTCGACAAGCTGGCGGAGGTCTCCGGGAAGCTCCTGGCCGAGCGGGTACGCCGGTTCCCGCCCGCCAAGGACCGCCTGATCGTGACCTCGTGGAACGCCCTGGCGATTTCGTCGCTGGTCACGGGCGCCCTGATCTGGAACGAGCCGCACTGGCTGGAACTGGCCCTGGACGCGGCCCGCTACCTGGTGGGCACGCACCTGGTGGACGGCGAGCTGCGGCACTCGTCGCGGGCGGGGCAGGTCGACGATTCGCCCGCGACCGCCGAGGACCACGGCACCTTGGCCGATGCCCTCGCCGCGCTTGCCGGGGCGACGGGGGAGGCCACCTGGTTGCGTCACGCCGAGGTCCTCTGCGACCGGGCGGTGGAGCTCTTCGGGGCCGGCGACGGCGGGTTCTTCGACGCGGCGGCGGGCGAGTTGTTCGTGCGCCCGCGGTCCCTGACCGACAACGTCGCCCCGTCCGGGACGAGCGCTCTGGTGCGGGCGCTGCGACGGGTGGGGTTGCTGGCGGAGCGCCCCGACCTGCTGGTGCGGGCCGACGAGGCGGCCGCCACCACCTGGGCGACCGTGGCGGAGAACCCCCGGTTCGCGGGCTCCGCCCTGGAGGACCTGATGATCGCCGACGAGGCCCGCCGCGGCCTGAAACCCGCGATGGTCGTCGTCACCTCCGACGATCCGTTCGACGAGCTGGCCCGGGCGGCCTGGCGGCTGGCGCCGGCGGGGTCGGTGATCCTGACCGCCCCAGCGGGTGCGGAGGGTTTCGGATCCTGGCTTGAGGGCCGCGGGAAACGGGCCGTGTACGTGTGCCGCGGGGAACGCTGCTTCGACCCGGTGACCGACTACACCGAGCTGAAAACCCCTCTCTGGCATCGAGCATGACCCGGCCTCCTCTCCCGGGCGGTCAGG
Organism: Propionibacteriaceae bacterium; assembly: GCA_905372155.1. Taxonomy (GTDB): domain Bacteria; phylum Actinomycetota; class Actinomycetes; order Propionibacteriales; family Propionibacteriaceae; genus Arachnia. The sequence continues at coordinate 5,233 of CAJPNZ010000010.1, read as the reverse complement.
AAGCACACGAGGGAATGGACCTGAACCGCACCCTGACAAGCCTGCTGGGCTCCCTCGTGATCTGGGGTGCCGTGGCGGGGGTCTGCCTGTGGTTCCTCGACTACCGGAACCTGTTCCGCGGGGGATATGAGCTCGTCACGTTTCGTCACGTTCAGCTCGGGCTCGCAGCCTTCTCAGGGTGGCGGGCACTCGAAGCCCTCCGTGAACTGCTGGTGCCTCCCGAGCTGGATTCACCGGTCCGACGCTGGACACGGTGGATTCCCCTCACCTGGCTCAGCCTCCCGATGTGTCTCGCGTCGTTGTTGGCGATGTTCTACTTCCCCGAGGCTTTGGCGGAGGCCGGTCGGTCGCGCCCGACCAGCAGCTACAAATCCCACCCCTTGCTGCCGCCCTTCTTCATGCCTTTGATTGAGCTGACCATCGGCTCGCTCGGTTTGGTCTGGACCTGGAGTTGCACCTTTGGCATCAACCGGCCCGTGGCGGCACCTCGACGCGTCATGAGGAAAGAGGAAAGGCTCAGGGATTTCCTCGTCACCTCGCAGAAGGTCCGTTTCGCGGCTGCCGGGATGATCGCGGGCGCCGTCGCCCTGGGAGCCACCCTGCTCGGACCGGTGGTGAGGTCTGCGGGACCGTTGGCGAGCCTGTCGGTGACCTGGCCCGCGAGCATGTGGGTTCTGGGAGGCGCAGGCATCGCGGCGATGCTGATCTCGGCGCTGTGGTTCTTCTGCCGCACCCGGCAGGGAAACGATCCCTATCTGGCGGTGAAGTGGATCGATTACCTTGCCATCATCGCGGCGATCGCAGCACTGCTGACGGTATTCGCGCTCCTGCCGGAGGCGTGGCGCCTTTTTCCGCTCTCCCGTTTCTAGCGGTGCGGAGCCGCTAAACGTTTCGCCGCACCCTGTTTCGTGATTCCGCACCCTGTTTCGTGATTCCGAGCACGTCACCGATCATCCGCTTTCATCCCGGTTCAGAACACCGCCAGTCCGATTGCGACCCCGTGACAGACGGCGGCCGCGATGGTGCAGGCGTGGAAGACCTCGTGGAATCCGAAGAGGCGGGGGTTGAGACGCGGGCGACGGGTGCCGTAGGCCAGCGCCCCGAGCGAGTAGACCAGGCCGCCGGCAAGCATCAGCAGCACCACCGCGGGACCTCCCGCGGTCCAGAACTCACCCAGCCACCCGAGGGCCGCCCACCCCATGGCGACGTAGAGCAGCGTGTACAGCCAGCGCGGCGCACCCACCCAGCAGATCCTGAAGACGATCCCGAAGGCCGCGATCCCCCAGATCAACCCCAGCAGCACCCACCGGGAGCCACCGCCGAGGAGGGTGAGGGTCAGCGGGGTGTAGGTGCCGGCGATGAAGACGAAGATGTTGGAGTGGTCGAGGCGACGGAACACCGCCATCGTCGGCTCGTTCCAGTTTCCGCGGTGATAGGCGGCCGAGGTGCCGAACAGCTGCACCCCGCTCAGGGTCCACACGGCGCAGCCGATGCGCCCGGGAAGGGTCGGGGCCAGGGCCGTCAGCACCAGACCGGCGATCAGCAGGGCGGGCGCGAAGCCCAGGTGCAGCCAGCCCCGCATGAGGGGTTTGCGGGGTCGTTTCCCATCGTCGGCAGCGACGGCAACGTCTTCTTCGGGTTTGTCGGCTACAGCAATCATCACGAACCTACGCTTCCGTAACTTACGCCTCCGTAGGTTACCCCCGAAGGCCCCGGAATCCAATTCTCGAAGCCGGCCGGTCCGGTCTGTGTCGAAACCACCCCACGCATACCCGGGGACTTGTGGCCGGGCCCGCTGCTCAGGTTCCGGATGGTTTCGACACGGCCGCTCCTTCGTCGCGACCCGGCTCAACCGGCTTGGAAATGACGAAGCTGGTTGAGCCGATCCTCACGAGCGCCAGCGAGCAGGGCGAGTCGAAACCAGGCCGCGGGCATCCGAGGACTTGCGGCCGGGCCCACTTCTCGGCTTCCGGATGGTTTCGACTCAGCCGTTCGCTTCGCTCACGTGCTGGCTCAACCGGCGTCCGGGAATTCGTCGCGGTCCGGCTGGGCCGGTTTCGGAGGGCGGGGCTCGCTAGAGTGACGCCATGGCACGCCCCCTGAAAGAACTCATCGCCCCCGACTGGGCCGAGGCCCTGGCCGACGTCGAGGACCAGATCCACGCCATGGGAGATTTTCTCCGCCAAGAACTCGCGGAGGGACGCAGCTACCTGCCCGCCGGCGACAACGTGCTGCGCGCCTTCAGCCGACCGCTGGCCGACGTGCGGGTGCTGATCGTCGGGCAGGACCCGTACCCGACCCCGGGGCACGCGGTCGGTCTGTCGTTCTCCGTCGCCCCCGACGTGCGCCCCATCCCCCGCAGCCTGCAGAACATCTACCAGGAACTCAACGCCGACCTCGGCGTCCCGCCCGCCCCGCACGGCGACCTGAGCGCCTGGTTCGAGCAGGGCGTCCTGCTGCTGAACCGAGTGCTGACCGTCTCCCCCGGCAAGGCTGGATCGCACCGCGGCAAGGGCTGGGAGGCCGTCACCACCGCCGCCATCACCGCCCTGGCGGAGCGTGGCGGCCCGCTGGTGGCGATCCTGTGGGGCCGCGACGCACAATCCACCCGTTCCCTGCTGGGCCAGACCCCCGTCATCGCCAGCGCCCATCCATCGCCGCTTTCGGCGCGCAACGGGTTTTTCGGGTCGAAACCGTTCAGCCGCGCGAACGAGGCCCTCGTGTCGCAGGGCGCCGACCCCATCAACTGGGACCTCAACAACACCTGAGAACCGGTTCCACCACAGCTCAACCAGCTTCAGGCGGGGGACACGACCAGGTTCAAGACCCGTGGGCCACTCGGCACGGCAGGTTTTCCATCCCGTCGGGAAGCGGCGATCTGCCGGGCGGCGGCCACAAACCGTCCCCGGCGGGCATCCGAAGGTCCATGCACACCACGTCGGGGGGTCGCGAGTCTCCACGGCGACGGTCTCGCGGCCACTTCCACGACGGGGTGTGCGCGGCGCCGTTCTTCCGAATCCGTTCAGATCCCGATGTTCAGGGACAAGACATTGCCCGTCCAGACCCACCAGGTCATCGCGGCCAGACCGAGCAGCAGGAGCGAGGCCATCGCGACCCGGCGCCATCCGGCCCGGCGCTTCACGGCACCGAAGAGATCCATCCCTGCGGGAATGATCGCCACCACGCCGAGCAGCTGAAGCACCTGGATGGGTCGCACCGCCAGATTCGTTACCAGTCTGGGATCGAGAGCGCTGACGAGCTTGACGAGATACAACACCCATGCGACCACGGCACCAACCGCAGCGACGGCACCGATACGCGCCGCACGGCCTGCCCAGGGCAGCGGATCGGATGCCCGTCGCCCGTCGCGAATGGCCCAGCGCCGACGCAGCGCCCCGATGGGCCAGGCAACGATGACCACCAGCAACACCAGAGAAGAACCAACCAGCACCGGCAGCAAGGCCTGCTGTGCGAGGGTTTGCGGGATGTAGGAACCAATGGTTGCTCCGATTCGCACCACCCTGCCGTCCTCAACCTGCGCCGCGATCCGGGCGGAGCCATCGGTCTTCTGCCACACCCACGGCTCGACCATCACGTACTCATCCGTGCCGATCCTCAGATGCCCATTCTCCGCGGCGGTGATGGTGATTTTTCGCACAGCCGGCTCCCATGCGGCAACGAATGTGGAGAAGAAGGTGCGGGTGGACTGGTAGGTTCCCGAAACCTGCTGGGCGTAGGGCCTGGCCTCATCAGGCGATACCTGGGGCAGTTGTTCCCCGCCGCTCGGGTAGTAGCGATCAGAGAACCCCTTCATCAGATCCGCACGCAGATCGGAGGTTCTGGGACCGTCGCCGTTGAGTGAAATGAAAATCCCGGTGCCATCGTCCGGATAGATCTGGAAATCGCTGTGGTAGCCGCTCGTCAGATCACCGCCATGCCCGACGATCCGATGACCGTTACGACTCTTGTCGTAATATCCCAGTCCCATGAAACTGGCCTTGGAAAGATTACCCAGCGATTCAGGCCCCAGCCCAGAAGACCACATCTGCTCCCACGTGGCCGGTTGCAGCACCTCGGGCGAGCGTTGCAGCTGGGCCATCAGGAACCGTCCGGCGTCCGCACCCGAAGCAGTCAACCTCCCGGCGGGGGCATCGCCTATGAATTCGAAGGGCAACGCCCGGCCGTTGGAGTCGTACCCTTTGGCCAGCCGAGACGCCAGGGCTTCGGGGAGAGGCTGTTCGTAGGTGGCGGTTTCCATGCCCGCGGGTTCCAGAACGTGTCGCCGCACGTATTCGGGGAATCTCTCGCCACTGACCTGCTGGACGATGTACCCGGCCAGAGACATGCCGTAATTCGAATAAGCGGGAGTGGTTCCCGGAGCGAAAGCCTGCTTCGGGGCCTTCTGCGTGACATAGACATCGAAGTCGAACTCGTGCCAGGAAGCGTATGTCTCCTCGAATCCTGCGGTGTGGGTGAGAAGATGCCTCACGGTGATGTCCCCCGGGAATTTCCGGTCGATCTTCACATCAACGTAGGTGCTGATGTCGGCGTCGAGATCGATCTTTCCCTGCTCCACGAGCTGCATCACCGCGATCGAGGTGGGAATCTTCGAGATGGAGGCCCACCGGAACAAGGTCCGTTCCGCTTCCACCGGCTTCGGCTCCTCACCATCAGCACCGGTATCGGCATAGCCGTAGCCCCGATTCGTCACCACCTGACCGTCGTGGACGACCACCACGACCGCCCCCGGAATCTTCCCATTGTTCAAAGCATCCGGGATCTTCTCATCCAGCCAGGCATCCACATCCGCCTTGGTCAGTTCATGCTTTCCGTCGGGGGCTGTGACGTGAGGTATCTGGGCAGTAGGCGATCCCGAACCACACGCGCCCAGCAACACCGTCACGACGACGAGACACACAGCGGCCACGCGTCCAAGTACCTTCATTCCTGCTCCTTCTCATCACGTCTCTTGCCCGGGAATTGCCGTGGGCCTCGGGGAGGAATTCATCCACGATCCGCGATTCACAACCGTCCCCCAGCAGATGCCGCAGGGCGAATCAGATCCGCATCCCGCGAGGACGTACCCATCGGCAATCCTCACCCGGGTGCTGCTGGCCTTCATCACCGCTGTCACACGCCGCAGCTCGAACATCCGAACAGTCCAATCCTCAACCGGCCACGGTCATCGATGCATCGGCGAAGCCCCTGACCGCATCCCCCATCCAGCCATGAC
>CAJPNZ010000009.1 GCA_905372155.1 Propionibacteriaceae bacterium | reverse complement strand
ACGTCGCCGGCAACGTCGTCTACGTGCTCCTGTCCGCCTTCGTCATGATCTACCTCACCGACACCGCCGGCCTCAACGCGGGCATCGTCGGCACACTCATGATGGTTTCCCGGCTCTTCGACGGCTTCTCCGACGTCATCTTCGGTGCGCTGCTGGACCGAACCAAAACCCGGATGGGCAAGGCCCGGCCGTGGATGCTGTGGGGTTTCGTCGGCTGCGCCGGCATGATCATCGCGATCTTCGCGATCCCCACCGAACTGGGTGAGACCGCCAAGTACGCCTGGTTCTTCATCGCCTACACCCTTCTCAACGCCGTGTTCTACACGGCCAACAACATCGCCTATTCCTCACTGACCGCACTCATCACCCGCAACGGTTCGGAGCGGGTGCAGATGGGTTCCATCCGTTTCATGTTCGCCTTCGGGACGAACCTGCTCATCCAGAGCATCACGGTCGGGGGCGTGGCGATGTTCGGGGGCGGCGCCGCGGGTTGGCGGACCATGGCGATCATCTACGCGCTGCTCGGGCTGGCGGTCAACACCTTGTCGGTGTTCTCCGTCAAGGAACTGTCCCCGGAGGAACTGGCCGGTGACGACGACACGAAACAGAAGGACGACACGCTGACGGTGCTGGAGTCGGCCAAGATGCTGCTGTCCAACAAGTACTACCTCCTCATCCTGGTGGTCTTCCTGCTCACCCAGATCTTCACGGCCATGCTCAACATGGGCATCTACTTCATGAAGTACATCCTGGGGGACGAGAACCTGCTGGGGACCTTCGCCTGGGCCATCAACATCCCACTCATCGTCGGCCTGCTGGTGACCCCCATCATCGTGAAGAAGTTCGGGGAGATGTACCGGGTCAACCTCGGCGGCTACGTCATCGCGACCCTCGGCCGGCTCGGGGTGCTGGTGGCGGCCTACTTCCACAACATCCCGCTCATGCTGGTCCTCTCGGCGGTGGCCTCCCTGGGGATGAGCCCGCTGCAGGGGACGCTCAACGCCATGATCGCGGAGGCCTCGGAACACACCTGGCTGCGCACCGGCAAACGCATCGACGGGCTCATGTTCTCCTGCACCTCCCTGGGGGTGAAGGTCGGCGGCGGCATCGGAACGGCCGCAGCCGGGTGGCTCCTGGCCGCCAGCGGCTACGACGGTGGCCTGAGCTTGCAACCGGACTCGGCGATCCAGATGCTCTACGTCATGTACGTGTGGTTCCCGCTGATCGCCAACGCCCTCATCTTCCTCCTGCTCACCCGCCTCGACGTCGAGAAGGCCAACGCCCGCCTCCGGGAGCGGGCCGACGCCTGACCCCGCGTCGCCCGTCGGTTTGCTGGCCTTAACCCGGTTTTGCTGGCCTTGTTCGTGTTTGCTGGCCTCACAGCGCAGGCAAACGTGAACAAGGCCAGCAAACCGTAAAGAAGGCCAGCGAATCAGCGGGAAGGCCAGCAAACCCCGGCGTCTCAACCCGCGACCGGTGCCGCCTCCTTCTCGTCGGCGCCCTCAGGTTTCGTCTCCCCGGACGCCTTGGGCGCGCCGGACATGAGACGGGCGCTGGTGCCCTCGCCGAGTTCCTCCAGCGCCAGGCGGCCGACCATCTGCTGGTTCGTCGTGACGCGTTCCGCCCGACCGCGGGTGAGGAAGCTGATGAACCAGTGCAGCAGCGTCGACATCCGCTGCTTGAAGCCCGCGATGTAGAGCAGGTGCAGCACCAGCCACGCCGCCCAGGCCAGGAAACCCGAGAACTTGACCTTCCCTGCGCTGACGACGGCGGAGAACCGGGAGATCGTCGCCATCGACCCCTTGTCCTTGTACGTGAACGGGGCCTCCGGGCGGTTCCCGGCCAGCTGGCCACGGATGACGTTGGCCGCATACCTGGCGCCTTGGATCGCGCCCTGCGCCACCCCGGGCACCCCGTCGACGGCGGCCAGGTCGCCGATCACGAACACCTCGGGATGGCCCGGCAGGGTCAGGTCCGGCAGCACCTTGACCCTGCCCACCCGGTCGGTCTCCGCGCCGGTCTGTTCGGCGAGCTGCGGGCCGAGCGGGTTCGCGGACACACCGGCGGCCCACACCTTGCACACCGATTCCACCCTTTCGGTGGAGCCGTCCTCGCGTTTGACGGTGAACCCGCGCGAGTCGACCTCGGTGACCATGGTCTTAGTCCACACCTCGACGCCGCGTTTCTCCAGCGACCTGCGGGCCGAGCCACCGAGATCCTCGCCGAAGCTGGGCAGCACCAGGGGACCACCCTCGATGAGAATCACCCGCGCCTGGCGCGTGTCGACGCGGCGAAACTCGCCGACGAGGGTCTTGGAGGCCAGTTCCCGGATCTGCCCGGCCATCTCCACTCCCGTCGGTCCCGCGCCGACGACCGCGAAGGTCAGGAACCTGGAGACGTCCTCCCCCTCCGGGGCGAGTTCGGCCAGCTCGAAGGCCCCGAAGATCCGGGCCCGCAGCTCCAGGGCGTCGTCGATGGTCTTCATGCCGGGCGCGTAGCGGGCGAAGTGGTCATTGCCGAAGTACGACTGCCCCGCGCCAGCGGCGACGATCAGCGAGTCGTAGCCTGTGACCTGTTCGAGGCCGTGGAAACGCCACCGCACCTGCCTGGCCTCCACGTCGATCCCCTCGACGAGCCCGAGCTGCACCGTCACGTTCTTGTTCTTGCGCAGCACCTCCCGGGTTGCGGGGGCGATCTCGCCCTCCGACAGGATTCCGGTCGCCACCTGGTAGAGCAGCGGCTGGAACAGATGATGGGTGGTGCGTGCTATCAACGTCACATCGACGTCGGCGCGCCTCAAGGCCTTCGCCGCAAACAGACCACCAAAACCAGAACCGATTATCACAACATGATGCTTGCGCATATCGGTTATTGTGCTGGTCGGCGAAGCATCATGCCAAGTCAGGTCCACCTACCGGACGGCGCGAGGGCCGAGCACACACCACCACGCTGATTGAGCCAGCACGTGAGCCTCCTGCCCGAAACCGGCTGAGCCGGGGCGCGAGCCCCTCTCCGAAGCTGGTTGAGCCGGGGCGCGAGGAACGAGCGACCCGAGTCGAAACCACCGGCACCCGGTAGCCAGAACCCGACCACGCTCACCCCGGTTTCGACACGACCCACTCGCTGACGCTCGCAGGTCGGCTCAACCAACTTCCACTCCCACAAGCTGGTTGAGCCGGGGCGCGAGGAACGAGCGACCCGAGTCGAAACCACCCGACCCAGGTCCCCCGGACACGCACCAGAGGTTTCGACACGGTCAACTCGCCAAGCGAGCAGGCCGGCTCAACCGGCTGTGGGGCCTCGGGGGTCAGATGAGGGCCACGGCGATCGTGGCCGCGACCTCCTCGCCGGAGCGGACAGCGCCCTCCATGTAGCCGTTGAACTTGGTCGAGTACTCCGCCCCGGCCCAGTAGAGGCACCCGTCGGGGGCCGCCAGGACGGGGCCGTTGGAGGTCCAGATCCCGGGCGCGAAGTGCGCCCCGTGGCAGCCCCATGTGTACTGCTCGGCGCTCCAGTCCCGTTCGAGGTATTCGATGGGTTCGGCGGCCTCCGCCCCGAACGCTCGGACGGCCGACTCGACGAACGCGCGCCGCCGGGTCTCCAGGGAACGATGAGCCAGGGAATCGGCCTCGTTGCCCTCGAAGAATCCCATCAGCAGCCCACGGGTCGAGTCGACCGGTGTTGTGTCAAACGTGACGCGAACCGCCCCCTCGTCAGAGCTCGACTGCCCTGAAAGTCCTCGTTCGCGCCAGAAGGGCGTCTCGTACACCAGATAAGCCTTGATCACATTTCCCGGCGCCACCTTCTCCGCGACGTCCCGTCTCCACTGCGGCAGGGGCGGGTCGTATTCCAGGGCGACGGCCAGGCGCGGCGGTAGCGTCGAGACGACGGTGCGGGCCTCGATGGTCTCCCCGGATGCGAGCGTCACGACGGCGGTGTCGCCGTGCGTGACCTTCGTCACGGGGTTCCCGAGACGCACCACGTTCCCGAGATCGGCGGCCAGGGCCTCGCACAGGGCGACCATGCCGCCGTCGATGCGCTGCTGGTTCAACCCGCCATTGTTCGCGATCATCGTCTCCAGGCTCGGCCCCGAGTTGATCTGCCGCAGGCCCTCCTCCAGGGTCGCGTGCGGGATCATCGGCCCGAAAGCCGCCTCGTACACCTCCCCGAAACGGGCCTGTGCCCCGCCGGTTCGTAAGTTGGTTCGCACCCAGCGTCGTAGGTCCTGCCGCAGCCAAGCGCCGTTTGCCGCCACCCATGCCGGATCGTCGGCCAGGCGGTGCGCGAGACGCCGCAGCCTCAACAACCCCTGGCTGAGGTCAGCGACCTCGAACGGGGTCAGTTCTGCCCCGTCCTCGGCCGACGGCACCTCGAGCAATCTGCCGTGGACACGCACCACCAGATTTCCGCGAGCCGGAATACCAACGGTCCTCAGCCCGTAACGCTCGATCAGTTCAAAGATGGCGTCGTGTCCGGCACCAATCCATTGACCGCCGAGCTCCACGTACTGGCCGTCGGCAAGGACCCCGTTCTCGACACGCCCTCCCACACGGTCCCGGGCCTCGATCACAACAACACCGAGCCCCCGGTTCCGCAGGTCGCGAGCAGCCACGAGGCCCGCCAGGCCAGCCCCAATGATGGCGCAGTCCAGCATGTTTCCTCCCTATGAACCGGCATGCTCCTTATGAACCGGCATACTGCTTCCCCTCGGATTTCTAACCCTACAAGGGGTTCGATTCCCGTTTTCAGGCGGCCCCGCCAATAGCCCGCCGAACCGCGTCCACGTCCGCCGGGATGCGCGTCACGCGCCTGGGGAGGTCCTCGATCCCGGCGAAACGCTCGGGGCGCGGCGGGACGATGCCGGTCGCCTGGGTGATGGTCTCGGCGAACTTCACGGGAAGCGCGGTTTCCAGCACCACGACGGGTCCGGTCACCTCACCGGAGGCCAGCAGCCGGCGGGCGACGTGCACGCCGTCGGCGGTGTGGGGGTCGATGAGAACCCCGTCGCTCTCCCAGGTGGCGCGGATCCCGGCCAGCCGGTCGGCGTGGGTGGAGGAACCCGAGACGAAACCGAAACGGTCGCGGTCCTCGCCGGACAGGTCGATCCGGCCGGTTTCCGGCAGTTCGCGGCCGAACAGGTCGGCGACGCGCGCACCGTCGCGGCCCAGCAGGTCGGCGACGAAACGTTCGAAGTTCGACGCCTTCGAGATGTCCATGGACGGGGAGCTGGTGGCGTGGGTCTGCTGCGCGGCGCGGGGCCGGTAGACGCCGGTACGGAAGAACTCGTCGAGGACGTCGTTCTCGTTGGTGGCCAGCACCAGCTGCCGGATGGGCAGCCCCATGAGGCGGGCGATGTGCCCGGCCGCGATGTTGCCGAAATTGCCCGAGGGCACCGCGAACGAGACCGGTTCCTCGCCGCCGATGCGCAGCCACGCCGCGAAGTAGTAGACGACCTGCGCCATCAGGCGCGCCCAGTTGATGGAGTTCACCGCGCCGATGCGGTGGTCGCGTTTGAACTCGGCGTCGGCATTAATTGCCTTGACGAGGTCCTGGCAGTCGTCGAAGACCCCCTCGACGGCCAGGTTCACCACCCCGGGGTCGTCGATGGAGTACATCTGCGCCTGCTGGAACGGGGTCATGCGGTCCGCCGGAGACAGCATCACCACCCGTATCCCGGGCCTGCCCAGCAGCGCGTACTCGGCGGCCGAGCCGGTGTCGCCGGAGGTGGCGCCCAGGATGGTCAGGCGCTCGCCGCGGCGCGCCAGTTCGTGGGCGAACAGCTCGCCGAGCAGCTGCATGGCCATGTCCTTGAAGGCCGCCGACGGGCCGTTGCTGAGGTGCGCCAGCCGCACCCCGTCTGAGAGTTCGGAGACCGGCACGATCTGCGGGTCCAGGAACTTCTCGGGGGCGTAGGCTCGCCGGCAGATGCCCAGCAGGTCGTCGGCGGGGATGTCGTCGATGAACAGGGAGCACACCTCGAAGGCGAGCCCCGCGTAGCCGTCGTCGAGCAGCACGTCGCGCCACCGGGCGAGGGTGCCGGCGTCCACCCGCGGGTACTCGACGGGCAGGTAGAGGCCGCCGTCGGGTGCCAGGCCCTCCAGGAGGATGTCGCTGAAGGCCCTGGCGGTGTGGTCGGTGGCACGGGTGGAGACGTATCGCACGGGCAGCGATCCTACCGGTCGGCAATTCGTGTGCGGGTGGGGATGCGGACGATGCCGTCATTTCCGTCCCGGGTGGAAGCCGTCGATCCGGGTCCGGTACGCCAGCAGCAGGACCGCCACCAGCCAGAGCAGGAGCGTCCCCGAGATCAGCAGGACCGGGAAGGACCCCATCGCACGGGGAGGCAGGAACGAGATGCTGAGAAGCATCCGCTGGCTCCGCAGCGGCAGCAGGACACCGGGCAGCCTCCAGCCGCCGAGCAGGCCGTCCAGGACCAGCCAGGCCAGCAGCACCGGGACCGCGGCGGTCATGGAGCGGGTCAACGCGGCGGCGCACCACCCGACCAGCCCCCAGAACAGGCAGGAGAAGAAGATCAGGGGTATCGACGCCTGGAGGCCGGTGGCGTCCGTCGCATGCGTGATGCCCTTCAGTCCCCAGCCGATCCCGACGAAGGTCACCGTGAACAGGGCCGACAGGAACACCATGCTGTTGATCCGCACCGACCAGTCGGCCCGCCGTCCGACGCGCACGAACCGGCAGGCCCCCGGGCGGCGCAACCCGTTCTGGCTCCCCAGGAACGCCCCCATCGTCGCCATCGACATGCACGCCAGGCACAGCAAGATGTCGAGCAGTTCCTCCAGGTCGGATCTTCCCCGGTGAATCGGAGGCAGCAGGGCGACGGCGGGCATCTGCGCCAGGAGCCAGACCAGCCCGACCGCCAGCGGCGCCAGTTTGTGGCCCCAGAGGATCGTCAGGTTCGCCTTCACGCCACCAACCACCAGCCGCCCCAGGCCGGGGGACCCCGCCACGGGCCGGGCAGCGTCGCCCGGCGACGGGGGCGAAACCCCGGCTGCCTGCTGTGCGTTGGGAGGTTGGACACCCCAGCCCGGTGAGGAGGACGAGGCCGCCCTCCCGGTCGTTTCACGCAGAGCTTCCAGAAGCGGGCGTTTCCCCTCGCCCGTCGGCAATCGACCGCGGGCCGCGACGATCCCGTCGTGGAGGATCGCGTAGCTGGTGGCGACGTCCCCGAGGACGAGGGGATCGTCCGCCGTCACCAGGGCCGCCCCTCCTTCCCGCCTCACCTCGCCCAACCGTTCCCGCAGGATCTCCAGCCCCGTGTGGTCCAGGGTGCGGTCCGGGGCGTCCAGCACCAGGAGCCGGTCGGGGACCGTCAGGCACGAGGCGGCCAGTTGGACGCGCCACTTCTCCTCCGGCGGCTTGAAACGCATGGTGCGCAGGAGGAGAGGGTTGACGATCGCGACCTGCTTCAGGATGTCGTCGCTGTCACGTCCTCCCAGCAGGTACGAGTCGTCCGGCTCACCGGAAGCCGACATGCTGTGGGTCCTCACCTTCTCGCCAACGGTATCGGCCACCAGCTTCAGGTTCTGTGCCGGCGACATGTGCTCGTACAGCGCCAGTTGCCGGGGCAGGTACCCGACCGGGAGCGGAACCTCACCGGGGGTGGTCTCCAGCACCTCAACGCTTCCCGAGGCCGGTCGCCTCAGGCCCAGGATCAGCTCGACGAGCCTGGTGCGTCCGGAGCCCGACGCGCCCAGCAACAGGCACACCTCCCCCGGTTCCACCAGCAGGTCGACGCCCTTGAGCACCTGTTCCCCCTTGTGCCAAGCCGTCAATCCCCGGCACCGGATGGCCGACACGGTTTCTCCTCTCGTCCGATTAACCTCGGCGGTTGTCCGTCCGCGAAACCTCTGAAAACGACAATACGTCCCGGGGAGTCATGCTGGAGGGGTCGCGAACCACCGTCGGGCACCGGAAACGGGCGAGTCGAGATACAGGTCCGGCCACAAGTTCCCGGGCAGGGTCACCACGGTTTCGACACGACCAGCTCCTTCGTCGCAGGTCGGCTCAACCAGCTCGAAAATAGCGAAGCCGGTCGAGCCAGCACGTGAGCGAAGCGAACGGCTGAGTCGAAACCATCACTGACACCCGGTAGGCAGACCCGACCACAAGACCCCGGGCACGGTCATCATGGTTTCGGCCCGGGCAGCCTCTTCGTCGCGGCCCGGCTCAACCGACTTCGGGGAGGGACCTCGCAGGCTATTTGAGGATGTTGCGGCGAGAGAAGCTGACCGACGCCCAGATCCCGATGACCACCAGCCAGAAGACCACATACCCCAGCGAGTATCCGTAGTCGAGGTGCGGGACCGGTTCCTGTCGCACTCCGTCGCTGTTGTAGATGGTGCGGCTCCATTCGCCGTTGACGAAGCTGAGTACGTTGGCGGTCGGCAGCAACCAGACCGTCTGGGCGATGTCCCTGGAGGATTCGAGGAATTGGGAGAGCGCCAGACCGGCGGAGATCAGCACCCACGTCTTGACCGTTGATGCCAGGGCCATCGTCACCAGCGCCGCCAGCATCCCCATCACGGCCCCGGCCAGCAGCGCACGCCCAACCTGCGCACCCAGCAGGGAACCGGCGGTCAGTCCCTCGATTCCGCGCATGTTCAGGTAGAAGAACACGCCCAAGACCACCATGAGCGCCGTCCAGAAAGCCATCAAGCAGGCCCCGCAGATCGCCGAGGCCAGGGCTTTCGCCCACAACAGCGGCAGCCTGCGTGGGGTGAAGGTCAGCTGGGTGCCGATGGAGCCGGTGCTGAACTCGGCCCCGATCATCACGGTGATCAAGACCACCACGATGAGCAGACCCATCTGCGCCGTCGGTTCGAGGGAGGAGACGACGAGTTGTTCGAAACTCATCTGGGGACGCAGGAACCCCTCCACGGTGATGTTCGTCGGAAGCGCGGTGCAGTCGCTGTTGGAAAAACTCGACCCGCAGGTCACCTCCAGGTTTATCTGGGCGTCGTTGGACTGCCGCCGCGCCTCGTCCCAGTCGAGCGCGGTGTAGGGCCTGAGTGCCTCGGCCATCGAGGCCGAGATCCAGAAACCCACGCCCAGCACGAAAGCCGCCAGCACCATCACCTTCCGGTCGCTGACCAGTCGGAGAAGCTCGGCGCGCAACAGATTCAGCATCACGCCACGGCCCTTCCCTGCGTGGTGGTGAGGCGTTCGTCCTCGGTCAGTTCCAGGAACACGGATTCGAGGCTGGAGCGTTGCAGGCTGAGGTGCCTCGGCCACAGGTCCGCCTCCCCGAGGACCCGGGCGACGGCTGCCGGGTCGAGTCCTTCGTCACGGGTGACGCGCAACTGCTCTCCCACCAGCTGGCCGTCGAAACCCGCCTGTCGCAGCGTCTCGAAGGCCGCCGGGACGTCGTCGATCTCCACCGCCACGTACCCGGAGCCGTCGTTGAGGAACTCCTCCAGCTCCCCCGTCGCGATCACCCGTCCCCGGCCCATGATGGACACGGAGTCGGCGATCTGCTCGATCTCCCCCAGCAGGTGGCTCGCGACCACGACCGTGCGGCCCGCGTCGGCGAGGGCACGCATGGTGGTGCGGATCTCCTGGATGCCGGCGGGGTCGAGGCCGTTGGTGGGTTCGTCGAAGATCAGCAGGTCGGGTTCCCGCAGCAGGGTCGCGGCGATCGCGAGTCGCTGTTTCATCCCGAGGGAGCAGGTGTGGAACGCCGCCTTCTCGCGTCCCCGCAGCCCGACCTCCAGCAGCACCTCCGTGACGCGGCGGCTCGGCACCCCGGTGGAGATGGCGAGGATCTCCAGGTTGCGCCGAAGGCTCATGTTCGGGGCGAACGTGGGGTTCTCGACGATCGCCCCCACTCTGTCGATCACCTCGGGTAACCCGCAGGGCACCTCGTGATCGAAGATGCGCATCTCACCGTCGTCGGGGCGGATCAGGCCGAGCAGCATCCGCAGCGTCGTGGTCTTGCCGGAACCGTTGGGGCCGAGCAGCCCGTGGACACCACCGAGGGGGACGTCCATGTCGAGTCCGGACACGGCCTGGACGCATCCGAAACGCTTGGCGAGACCGCGAATTCGCACGGCCCACGCCCCGGGGGTCCGTTTCCAGCGCTGCTCGGTCATGCCCGCGACCCTAGCGTCCGGCCGCAACGAAACGCGTCGGCCCGCGGTCGCGGAGACGTCAGACCCCGGTCCGTTCATCGAGGACGTCGAGGTCCTCCGCCTCGAGGCGCCGCCACAACCACCAGACGGCCAGCCCCAGCAGTGGGGAGCCGAGGGAAACCTGGGTGGAGGCCGCCATCACGACCACCACGGTCGCGCTCAACCAGATCCGCTGCCAGCGCCTGCCGGGCAGCGCCAGGGCGACGAAGGGCGCCACCCACGTGAAATACCAGGGTTGCAGGGCGGGGCCGAGCAGCGCGAAGGCCAGCAGCCCGCCGAGCAGCACCACCCAGGGACGTCCCGGCTCCCCGGGCCGGGGGCCGAACCGCGCCACCAGCCACACCCAGGCCGTCAGCACCGCCAGCCCGGCGACGAGGGTGAGCACCCGCATCACCGGGGTCAGCGACGCCTCCTGCCCGAGGAACCTCATCACCTGGATGACCCACGACAGCGGCGAGTCGCTCATCACGGCCAGGGGGCTGCCCGCGGTGGGGTTGTTCCACCCGAAACCCAGCCCGGAACCCAGCGAAACCCCGACGAACACCCCGACCGCGACCGTCCCCGCCGCCGCGGCCCGGCCCGCGAGCCGCCACCAGTCGCGGCCCGGCGAGGCCGCCCAGGCCAGAGCGACGATCCCGAGCCCCGCGGCCGCCCCCGACTGCTTGACCGTCAGGGACAACCCGATCAGAGCCCCGCCCAGCAGCAGCCCGGACCAGCCGCCGCGAGTCGCCACCAGCACCGCCAGGGCGATCAGTGCCACCAGCACGGCGTCGTTGTGCAGGCCCCCGATCCACTGGAGGATCAGCAGCGGGGTGGCGATTCCCGCCCACAGCGCCGTGTTCACGGGAACCCCGACGCGTGGTGCGACGCGTTTCACCGCCCACGCCACCACCAGCAAACAGGCCAGGTGCAGCAGCCGGAACAGCAGGATCCCCAGCCACGGCAGGCCACCGCTGGCCCAGAACACGGCCGCGAAGATCAGCAACGCCCCCGCCGGGTAGACCGACGTGGTGTCCACCCAGTCCGCCCCGACCGTGATCCCGGGCAGTCGTGGTTCCCCGAGCGTCATGACGTAGGGGTCGTGGCCGCCCAGCACCATCCAGCCCTGCGTCAGGTAGGCGTTCACGTCGAAGCTGAACAGCAGCGGGCAGGCCAGCAGCGGCAGCGCCCACAGCACCGTCGCGACCACGGGATGCGGGAAACGCGGCCCGATCCGCCACCACGCGAACAGCAGGCCCGCGCAGGGCACCAGGAACAGGGCGGCCAGCAGGTAGTCGACGACGGTCACCGCGGGTTGCGGCACCACCCAGGCGAAAGCGGCCGTGACCACGCTGGCGAGCATCCCGAACCCCACCCATCCCCAGCCGCCGGCGGGATCGGTGATTCGGGAACGCGTTTTGAGAGCAGACATCGGGCACAACCCTAGATGAGTTGCTCCGTGGGGTGGCCGCGTGCGGGTTCACCGCGCCCGTCGGGGCGGTTCGGGAGCGATCAGCCGGGTTCGACGAACCGCACCAGGTCCTCGCCGCCGCCGCGCAGCATCACGCCGTGAGTGAACAGTTTTCCGAGGTCCTTGGGATGGAACACATCCGGCGCCACCATGAGTGCTCGGATCACCTTTCCGTCCTTGAGGAACACGAACAGGTTGGCGGAGCCGAGGTAGCGTTTGTCCCGGATGATCCTCTCCCCGAACAGGGACTCGATCTCCTCGGCCTTGGCCCCTTCACCCACGACCCCGAATTGATCCCAGTCGAAATCGGTCATCGAGGAGAGCGCGACCGGGCCACCCCCCTCCTTGATGAACGCCGACAGTGCGGCATCGAAATTTGCATCGGAACTCGGCATGACACCCTCACTCTTGAAACAGGCCGTCAGCGAGATGACGGCGCAGACCACGCACAAAATCCTGCACAAAGAACCACGCACGAGGCTCCTCCTCACGACTTTGCGGACTTATCCGGCTCACCTGGATCCTTGCCGGGAAGTTCCTCGTTCGAAGGATGCCCCGTCTCTCCTCGAGGCACACGGTCGCTCCACTCCAGGTTGCCCTGCTTGTTGACAACGACGGTGTCACCGTTTTCCACGGCTTCCTTGATCTTCTCGGCTATCTCCTCGTCCGAGGCATTGGGGTTATCGCGCACTACTTGGATCCCAACACCATTGTTGTGGAGGTCCATCGCCTCACGAACGGCGGGGTTTTCCGGAAGGCGCTCGTGAGCGGTGGTGTAGTCTTCGGCCCAGTCAGGCCCAAACCTCTTCGCCAGTTTGGCGCTCCACAAGGCATGCCGATAGGCATCGTTGTGATCATCGTTCTGCCCAGCGTCAGGGGTAGAGGGGAAGACTTCATCCGCCTTATCAAAAGCTTGGTCGTGAATATCTTTGAGGTCCTTCAGTTGAAATGCTCCCAGTTTGTCGAGCATCCTACCCTCAGTGGCCGTGATCTTTTTTGCATCGGTGAACAGGTTGAGCGGAAACCCGGGCGACCATTCGATCACTTCGTCTTCTTTCACCTGGTTGTTCTTGAGAACATCGTCGAGTGATTCACGACCATCGGGGGGTGTCATGGGGGCCTTGTTCCCAGCCAAAGTCATCGCGCCGGGGCTCCCACCCAGAAGTGCAGCGGCCCTGTTGAAGCTGTTCGCAGCCCGACGGAACTCCTGCGTCGCTTGAGCCCCTCGAGCCGCGGCCGCCTGCACCAGTCCCTGAACCTCGGTCACCGCCCCCTGCACCGCGGGTTCCGCGGAGGCAAGGAACTGTGTGCTCATCTGGGCCCAACGTATTGGGTCCGTGGCGTGTGGGGCCACGCTCTGGGCACTGGCAACGAGACTGGAAACCAGCGAGGTTCCCACCATCTCCACCCGCTGACGAATCTCGCCCACGGCACCCCCGCAGCTCAGGGCGGTTGCCGCCAGTGAGCGCCACACTCCCGCAGCGGCAGTGGCAGCGGCTTTCTCGGCTGTCACATGGGCACGGAATCCGTCACCCGCTTTCCCGTCCCACTGCGCCCCATTCCCCGCGGCTTCCATGCTGTCGGCATGAGAGGTCAGGCCGTCCGCGACCCGCTGACAGCCGTCCGCCCACTGGGCCACGGCCCCGGCATCGCCAGTCAGCAGGTCGAGTGCTTTTTCGATGGGGGCGAGCTGACCCACGATCCACGACGACAGGCCAGCAGGAAGCTCTGGCACCATGGCCGCCAGATCGACCGCGCGGTCCAGGCCTTCCAGCACACCCGGCGCTGCGGCACTCTGGGCGGAGCTGTTTCCCAGGGCCTCAGCGGCCGACCGGTAGTTGGCTGTGAACACCACTAGACATTTCCTTCCAGGAAGCTGTGCTCAATGGCCTCATCGGTGCGTTGGTAACTCGTAATGCATTCACGCACCTTGTCAGCGCTGGCGATCGCCGTTGCCCCCAGGGCGGCCAGGAACGCGTTCCCAGCATCTGTCACGGCCCCGGCGGAGGCGCCGGCCGAACCTGCCAAACATTTACCGAAGGCATCAGAACCCAGCGTCCACGCCACCCCCCGAAGCCCGTTCACCTCCGCACCCGCTGAATCCATGCCAGCGGCGGCACTCCGCACCGATGCGCCTTCAATGAGGCTTATTCATAGGGTGTAGGCGAAGATGAGTCCCGTGACGGCTTGTATTGTGGTTTCGAAGGTGTTGTAGGGGCGACGGTAATCGGTGTGCAGGACACGCCATGTTTTGAGGTTCGCGATGACACGTTCGATGAGGTAGCGGACGCGGTTGATGGTCGTGTTGTTTCTTTTATCGGTGTTGGTGAGTTCACCATGAGCGGGTTTCTTCACGGGGGTGATCATTCCCAATCCGATGTAGCCCTTGTCTCCAATATGACTTTGACCATTGAGGGTTGTGAGGAAACCGGATTCCTTGATGGCCTTCGCATCATGCACACTACCCGGCAGGGGCGGGGAGATCCAGGCGAGGTGTCCTGCCAGGGTGCAGGCCACCTGCAGGTTCACCCCCGTCGTGTGGTGCTTGCCTGAGTACAGCTCGGGACGGTCGTGCCACGACCAGCAGGACACCAAGGGTACCGTCGATGATGTACTGGCGGTTCGGGTCGAGGTCCCCCACGCCGGGCACCCAAGCTTGGAGGGCCTCGGCGATCAAGGGAGTGTAAACCGTAATCACCCTCGAGATGGTGGATTGGGAAACCGTGTGGATGTCGGCCAGCAACTCCTGGGTGAGATTGTGCCGCAGCGTCAACAAAGTGACCTGGATGCAGCGGAACAACTCCAAGGTGCGAGATCCTGCCGCGGGAAGGTTTCCGGAACGGGAGGTGTGGATCAGTTCGCACAGGTTGAGGATCTGGTCGCGGTCAAGGCTTGTGGTAGTATTCACGGCAGCGGCTTGTCTTTCATCTGAGGTTTTTGTTTCTACACCTTGAATTATCTCAGATCGGGCAAGCCGCCCCCACATCCCCCTCAGGACAAAGCGTTAGCTGAGGAAAACCAAAACACCCCTATGAATAAGCCTCAATATTGAAGCCCAATTGACACTCCCGTGTACATGCCCAGAGAACGGGCGCCCCACTTCACTCGTGTCGCGTAAGCATAGCCTGCGCCCGAGTGACGCTCCCAGGAGCACGCTCTGCGCCGGAGGCCCCGGCGCGCTGGCCGGGCATGCGCGATGGCCGCTCCAGTCCATTGAGACAGCGGGTATGGCGAGAATCCGCTGGACCACCACGAGACGGACCAGTTGCGCATCGGGGGAACCAGGGCTGCGGTCGGGCCTGCGGGAGGGGACCCCGACGAACCACGGCCGCCCTGGAGGGTGGAGAATTTTATCAGAAATATTTCGAAGCAAATGGTTGGTTCGTGTCATACGATTGGCTGAAAGACCGACGGCAGGGAGAACCATGAAGGCATTCATCCACGTGCTCAAAGGCATCACCCTGATGCTCGCCCGCATCGTCATGGGCCTCATCATGGTCACCCACGGCTGGCACCGCTGGCAGAACGAGGGGATCGCCGCGGAGGCCGGCATCCTCGAGCAGGCGGGCATCCCGAACCCCGGGCTCATGGTGTGGCTGCTGATCGGGTTCGAGGTGATCGGCGGCATCTTCCTGATCCTCGGGCTGGCGACCCCCGCGATCGGCCTCGGCCTGATGGTCCTGAACATCGGCATCATCCTCACCCTCAGGTCGCACAACTTCTACGTCCACGACTCCGGTTGGGAGTACAACGCGGTGATGGCCGTGGTCGGCATGGTGCTGATGAGCCACGGAGCGGGCCGGCTGGCCCTGGACAACCTGTTCCGAACACCGAAGGACATCACACCGGCCGAGGAGGATCCACTTCCCGAGGAGGAATCACCACGACACCCCACCCGATCCCTCCGGGAGGAGCCCGCCCGTTCCCTGGACGCAGAGCCCGCGCGTTCCCTCGACGCGGAGTCTGTCCTCGCCACGTCGGACAGCTGGGCCACATCGACATGGGGAACACATGTCGCACAGGAGACACACAGCAGTCTCATGGCGAAACCTCACTCCTGACTGTCACAGTAGAGGCATGCCTCCCGCACAGCCCACTGCACTGACCCGCCCCGACGGCACCCCCCTGCGGGTCCTCACCGTCGACGACGAACCCAGCCTGACCGAGCTGCTGGCCATGGCCATGCGCTACGAGGGCTGGGAGGTGACCACCGCCGCCACCGGAACCGACGCCGTCCACGCGGCCCGCGCCGTCAAACCCGACGCCATCGTGCTCGACATGATGCTGCCGGACTTCGACGGCCTGGAGGTGATGCGCCGCATCCGCACCGAACAACCCGACGTGCCCGTGATCTTCCTGACCGCCAAGGACGGCGTGACCGACCGCATCACCGGGCTCACCGCCGGCGGCGACGACTACGTGACCAAACCGTTCTCCCTGGAGGAGGTCATCGCGCGGCTGCGCGGACTGCTGCGCCGCTCCGGTGCCACGACGGTGCAGCCGGACACCCAGCTCGTCGTCGGCGACCTGATCCTCGACGAGGACTCCCACGAGGTCACCCGCGCCGGCGAGAACATCAACCTCACCGCCACCGAGTTCGAGCTGCTGCGCTACCTGATGCGCAACCCCAAACGGGTGCTCAGCAAGGCCCAGATCCTCGACCGGGTGTGGAACTACGACTTCGGCGGCCAGGCCAACGTCGTCGAGCTCTACATCTCCTACCTGCGCAAGAAGATCGACGCGGGCCGCTCCCCGATGATCCACACCATGCGCGGGGCCGGGTACGTGCTGCGACCCGCGAACTCCTGATGCGCCCGGCCAGCCTCTCCGCCCAGCTGCGGCGGCGCGTCACGGCCGTGGTGGCGGTGCTGGCGCTGCTGATCTCGGCGGGCACCATCGTCGCAGCGAGCGTCATCATGTACGAGCAGTTCGACAAACAGGTGGACAACGCCAAAGCCCTCCAGACGCGCGAAACCGGCCAGCAGAACGGCCGTCCGAAGGGCATCCTGGCGCCCGGCACACCACCCGGCACCATCGTCGTGCTGCGCAATTCGAGCGGCGTCAGCGTCGCGTCGAAGATCGGGCACGGCGAGTACGACAACGTCTCCGCGGAAGCCATCGACGCCCTGTTGAAGGTCAACACGGACGGCCAGAAACACACCGTGGACATCCCCGAACTGGGCCAGTACCGGGCGGTCGCACAGTACAACCGCGACCACGAACTGATGGTGTTGGCCCTGCCGCTGGAGACCGTCAACACCACCATCGTGCGCCTGAGCCTGCTGGCCGTCGCCCTGGGTGTGGCGGCCGTGGTGGCGGCTGCGTTCGCGACCCGCGCCGTCGCCAATGCCGCGACGAAACCGCTGCGCTCGTTGTCGGCGACGGCATCGACGGTCTCGCAGCTGGACCTGGACCGCGGTGAGGTCGACGTGCCCGCCGTTCCCGACCCGGCCCTGCCCCCCGAACACGAGGTGGCGCAGCTGACCGGCGCCTTCAACCGGATGCTCGGCAACGTGCAGGGAGCCCTCAAGGCCAGGCAGGCCTCCGAGACCAAGCTGCGGCGTTTCGTCGCCGACGCCTCCCACGAGTTGCGCAATCCCCTGGCCGCCATCCGCGGCTACTCGGAGCTGGCGGCCCGCGGCGACGGCGCGGACTCGGCGTTCGCGCTGGGCCGGATCGACTCGGAGTCGCAGCGCATGACGAAACTCGTCGAGGATCTTCTCCTGCTGGCCCGGCTCGACGCCGACGCCCCCGTCGAGATGCAGCCCGTCGACATCGTCGCGGTGGTGCTCAACGCCGTCAGCGACGCGCGCGCCGCCGGACCCGATCACATCTGGCGCCTGGAACTTCCCGAGGAGGGTTTCGAGGTGCGGGCCAACGCCGACCGCCTCCACCAGGTGATCGTCAACCTGCTGTCCAACGCCCGCAACCACACCCCCGCTGGCACCACCGTCACCACCGTCGCCGGGATCAAGGACGGCCAGGCGTGCCTGATGGTCGTCGACGACGGCCCCGGCATCGCGCCCGACGTGCTGCCCCGGATCTTCGAGCGCTTCACCCGGGCCGACGCGTCGCGCCGCCACAACGAGGCGAAGTCGACGGGGCTGGGCCTGTCGATCGTGCAGGCGGTGGTCGCGAGCTTCGGCGGCCGGGTGGAGGTGGACTCCCGCCCGGGTCGCACGTGCTTCACGATCTGGCTGCCCCTGGCCCCCTGACCCGGGAAACACCCACCTGGAACGCTTGCCCTCTCGTCGAACGCTTGCCCTCCCGACGAACGCTTGCCCTCCCGACGGGAACGCTTGCCCTCCCGCCAAATGCCAGCGCTACAGCGCAAGCACACGACCACAAGGCAAGCGTTTCCGCCGGGCGGGGTGGCGGACGCGGGGCTGTCCGGCGGTTCGGCCGCGACCGGCTACCCTCGACGCATGGAGATTTCCCGGGACGCGCTGGCGCGCATGATCGACCACACCCTGCTGCGAACCGACGCCACCCCGGCGCAGGTCTCCGCGCTGGTCGCGGAGGCCAGGGAGCTGGGCGTCTTCTCGGTGTGCGTGTCGCCGTCGATGCTGCCGCTGACCGACGACCTCGCCTCATTGAAGGTGGCGACGGTGTGCGGTTTCCCGTCCGGCAATCACACCCCGGTGACGAAGGCCGCCGAGGCTGCGGAGTCGTCGCGGCTGGGCGCCGACGAGATCGACATGGTCATCAACATCGGCTACCTGAAGGCCGGTGAAGCACACCGGGTGGTCGAGGAGATCACCGCCGTCCGCGAGGCCACCACCGGGCTGCTGAAAGTCATCATCGAATCCGCCGCCCTGACCGACGAGGAGATCGTCACCGCTTGTCAGGCCGCCGAGGATGCGGGCGCCGACTTCGTGAAGACCTCGACGGGCTTCCACCCGGCGGGCGGCGCCAGCACCCACGCCGTCGCGCTGATGGCGGCTACCGTCAACGGCCGCCTCGGGGTCAAGGCCTCCGGCGGCATCCGCGATTGGAACACCGCTCAGGAGATGGTCGGCGCGGGGGCCACCCGCCTGGGGTTGTCCGCCAGCCGCGCCATCCTGGAGGGCGCCCCGGCCTGACGGGTCGAGGAACACCTCACCCCCGGCCGACGCGGCATCCGTCGCCTGCGATCCGTCGTCGAACAGGCGGGCAGCGGGTTCTACCGACGTGAACTTTAGGTTAGCCTAAGCAACTATGTCGACGGTTGATTCCCTGTCCCCGGATGGGGTTCCAACTCCTTGCCCGGATCGCTCCGAAGCAAACCTCACGGCGACTTCCCCCAGGACCCCTGAAGGGTTCAGATCGCCCTTCCCCACCAAACCCGACTTCAGGGCGGGGTTGGTCATGCTGGCCGCGATGGCCTTCGGTACCGGCCTGGTCCAGGTCCCGGCCGGTACCGCCCTGCTGACCGCGTACCCCGTCGCCCTGGGGTTCCTGCTCGGGTCGTCCCGGCTGTCACTGCAACTGGCCGGGAGCTACGTCGCGCTGCGGGTCCTGCACCACCTGTGCCTGCTTGGGGCGCACCTGCCGTTGGTGCCGTGGCTCGGGATCCTGCTGACCCTCTCGGTCTACGGTTTCCCGGCGCTCGCCATGGGTTTGGTGGTCTTCACCCGGGTGCCGATGGGTGAGGCGATGGCGGCCCTGGGAAGACTGCGGCTGCCGGGCACCTTTCTGGTGGTCGTCATGGTCATCTATCGCTACGTCCCCACATTGCTGGGTGAGCTCAGGACCATCCGTTCCGCGTCCAGGCTGCGGGGTTCGGAGGCCCGGTGGCGTCGTTGGCTGCGTCACCCGCTGAAAGAACTGGAACACGGTGTCGTCCCGGTTCTGATGCGTTCGGGACGGATCGCTGACGAGCTGTCGGCGGTCGCGGAGTGCAAGGGCCTCGATCCCGGGCACCGTCGTTCCGCCATGACCGTCCCGCGCCTGGAGGCCGTCGACTGGGTCCTGATGGCACTCACCCCCGCGCTGGTCGCAGCCGTGAGGGTGTGGGTGAGATGGTGATCGAGTTCGCTGAGGCCACCGTCTCCTACTTCGGTGACGACGAAACCCTGCTTCCCGCGGCGCTCAGCAGCATCGACCTGGTCATTCCCGCCGGTCAGAGCGCCCTCGTCACGGGGGACTCGGGTTGCGGCAAGACGACCCTGCTGCGCTGCCTGAACGGCTTGGTGCCCCACTTCTTCGACGCCCACGTCACCGGGAGCATCATCCTCGATGGCGTCCCGGTGGCCCAGCTGCCATCCCGCGACCTCGCATCCAGGGTCGGCACCGTCTTCCAGGATCCCCGTTCCGAGTTCTTCACATTTGACGTGGCGAGCGAGCTGGCCTTCTGCTGTGAGAACTTCGCCATGCCCTCCGAGGAGATCGTCCGCCGGGTCGGTGAGATCGCCTCGGAGGTCGGAATCACCGATCTGCTGGGCCGCCGCATCGCAGGGCTCTCGGGCGGTGAGAAACAGAAACTGGCTATCGGATCGGCGATGGCGCTGAACCCCCGGGTGCTGCTGTTCGACGAACCCTCGGCGAACCTCGACCTCGACGGCCTCGACATGCTGCGCGGGGTGATTCTCGACCTCAAGGAAGGGGGGGTGACGACGGTCATCGCCGACCACCGCCTCTCCTACCTGGACGGGGTCATCGACCGTTGCATCGTGCTGGAGACCGGCCGGGTCACCGCCGACATCACCAGCGACCGGCTGGGGCAGCTGCCCGATGCCTGGTTCGCCGACCACGGGCTTCGCCGGCTGCACCGAACCGAGTTCCGGTCGGCGCCGCCGGATCCTTTCGACCATGCCGGGCCGAGGATCCGGGACATCCGGTTCGCCCATCCCCGGTGTGCGCCGCTGTGGCGCATCGACGAACTGACGCTACCCGCCTCCGGGGTGATCGGCATCACCGGAGCCAACGGCGTCGGCAAGACCACCTTGATGAAGGTCCTGCTGGGGCTGCTGAAATCCCGGGGAAGGATCGGCTGGGGCGAAAGGACCTGGACGAGACGCCAACGCACCCGCGACTGCGCCCTGGTGATGCAGGACGTCGAATACCAGCTGGTGGGTGAATCGGTCTGGGACGAGATGTTGATCGGTTCCCCTCCGGGACCTGAGACCGAGGCCCGTGCCGTCGAACTGCTGGCCCGCACCGGTTTGGAGGAGTTGCGTGAACGTCACCCGCTGACCCTGTCGGGCGGGCAGAAGCAGCGCCTCGGAATCGCCCTGGCCTGCATGAAACAGGCGCGGGTGATCTGTCTCGACGAACCCACCTCGGGCTTGGACGCCGGGAACATGCAGCGGATCTCCGGTCTGCTGCGGGACGTGGCCGGGGACGGCACCCTGGTGCTGGTCATCACCCATGACGCCGAGTTCATCGAGTCCACCTTCGACCACACCGTCCACATCGACGGCCACCAGGTCGTCCTGGAAAAACTCGCGAGAAAAGAGGAATGATGAGCGAGTCAACAGAATCCACACAGCCCGCTGCCCCCACACCGAACCGCAGGAACTCCCCGGTCCGCGACGCCGTCACCATCGGCATCTTCATCGCCTTGTACATCGTGCTGTTCTTCATCTGCGGCATGACCATGGGAGCCATCCCGCTGATCATGGTGCTGCTCCCGGTGATCTTCGGAATCTTCGGCGGCCTGATCTTCATGGTCCTGCTCGGCAAGGTGCAGCGCACCGGCATCTTCCTGATCACGGGCCTCATCATCGGGCTGATGATGATCTCCATGGCCCCCGGCGGCGTCATGTGCTACATGACGATCGCGGGCGGCGTGGTCGCCGAGGTGATCTACTGGCTGATGGGCCACAAGTCCTTCGCGTCCATGACCGCGGCCTACACGGCCTTCGTGACCTTCTTCGCTCTCGGCGAGTACATCCCCTTCGTCTGGATGAAGGAGGCCTACCTGGAACTCTACGCCAACAACCCCACCCTGGACGTGGCAAAGGTGGGGATGGACATGCTCAATCCCGCAACCATGGCCATGTACTGCCTGCTCGCCATCGTGGCCTGCGTCGCCGGGTGTTTCTGGGGCCGTGCGCTGACCCGCAGGCAGTTCTCCCGCGCCGGAATAGTCTGACGGATCACGCCCGGCCAAAACTGGATGGGTTCCCTCTTCCCCGGAAACCGGAACTCCCAATCCCATCAAGGAAGGAAACATGGTCGCCACCGTTCCGCGACAGAATCCGACGAGCGTCTGGGAACTGATCAGATCCGCACACACGGCGATGTTCTTGGGAGGCGTGGTCGCTTTCATCGGGGCGGCGCTGAAAATCGTCCCCTACATCGCGCTCGTCGAGATCGGGCGCGGATTCCTCAACGGCGCATCCGCCGCGCACCACTGGGGCTGGTTCACGGCCGCCGTGGTGTCCATGGTCATCCACGGGATCGCCTACACCGGGGCCCTGGGAGCCACCCACATCGCCGAGGCGAACCTCCGCAACGAGCTGCGGTTGAAGCTGGTGAACAAGCTTCCTCGCGTCCCGCTGGGTTGGGTCAACGACCGTTCCTCGGGGCAGATCAACCGCGCCGTCATCGGCGACACGGAACAGATCCACACCTTGGTGGCCCATCTGGCCGGCGACATGATGAACTCGGCCGGGACCGTCGTCGCCGGGTTCGGTTACCTGCTGTGGCTCGACGCCCGTTTCGCGGGGCTGCTGATACTGGCCTGGCTGCTGTTGCTGGGCATGTCTACACTGCCCGCCACGAAGGGCATGAAGCAGTCCTTCGACGAGTACTCCGCCGCCCAGCGGGAACTGTCCGCGGTGACGGTCGAGATGGTTGACGGCATCAAGGAGGTGAAGAACTTCGGCATGACCGCGGACGTCTTCGGCCGGTTCGACGCCGCGGCCCGCAACCACGCCGACGTGACCATGAACTGGATGCGCAGATCCGGGGTCAGCATGGCGATCATGGCGGCCGTCATGCAGCCGGCCGCGATGCTGGCCCTGACCATCGGGTTGGGTTTCTGGTTCTTCCACCTGGGTTGGGTCACCCCGATCACCGTGGTGGCCTTCGCCCTGGTGTGGGTGGGGATCCCGGAGGGCCTGACCGGCCTGGTCCAGATCTTCCAGCACATCTACGCGGCCAAGCAGGCCGCCAACTCCACCTTGGAGATCCTGGGCACCCCGGAGCTCGCGACCCCCACCGCCCGGGCCGCGCTGACCGCCGATCCGTCGCTCATCGAGGTCGACGACATCACCTTCGGATACGAACCCGACAATCCCGTCGTGAAGGGCGTGACGCTGACCTGCCGGCCGGGCACCGTGACCGCCCTGGTCGGTCCGTCCGGGGGTGGTAAGTCCACCCTGGCGAAGCTGATCGCCCGGTTCTGGGACGTCGACTCCGGCGCGATCCGGATCGGCGGCGCCGACGTCCGTGAGCAGACGGATGAGCAACTGATGGGTTCCATGGCGTTGGTCTTCCAGGACGCCATGATCGCCTCCGACACCGTCGCGAACAACATCGCGCTCGGCAAACCGGAGGCCACTCGCGAGCAGGTCGTCGAGGCCGCCCGGAAGGCTCATGTCCACGACCGGATCACGGCCCTGCCCAACGGCTACGACACGATGCTGGGGACGGGCGACGGGTTCCTGTCCGGCGGCGAGGAGCAGCGGCTGGGCATCGCCCGGGCCTTCCTGTCCGCCCCACGGATCCTGATCCTCGACGAGGCCACAGCCCAGGCCGACGCCCACTCCGAGCTGGAGATCCAGCGGGCCATTTCGGGGCTCGCCGAGGGTCGCACCGTGGTGATGATCGCCCACCGGTTGTCGACCATCCGGACCGCCGACCAGATCGCGGTCATCGACGAGGGCCGGATCACGGAGTGTGGTTCGCACGACGAACTGATCTCCCGGGACGGGCACTACGCCCGGCTCTGGGCCGCCCAGCAGAACACGATGACAGGAGGCCGGGATGCTTGAGCGTTTCCGGAAATACCTTGACCGCCCGCAGACCGTCTACACCCTGATCCTCGGCTACACCGTCGCCGCGGTGCTGCAGGGCCTGGCTTTCGGCGCACTGATCTGGTTCCTGCGCGGGTTTCTCTCGGAAGATCCGTCCAGCGCCACCGGGGCGTTCTGGTTGCTGATCGCCCTGGGGGTGGTCTCCTTCGCCACGATGTCCGTGACGATGATCGCCGCCAACAGGATCTCCGCCTACGACGTGTGCGGCAACGTGATCGCGAAGATCGGACAGCGGGTCTCCGGGCTGCCGCTGGGCTGGTTCGACTCCGGGGCCACGGGCCGGGTCTCCGCCGCGGTCACCCGCGAAACCGATGCCCTTTCGCACCTGGCCTCCATTGTCTTCCCGCAGCTCATCTCCTCCTTGGTCACCCCCGCCACCGCCGTCGTGGTCACGCTGATCCACGACTGGCTCCTGGGTCTGGTGATGGTCGTCGTGACCCCGGTCGTGTGGGGGCTGTGGCGCTGGGCGATGCCACTGATCCGCCGCGAGCAGGAGCTCACCCCCAAGGTGAGTGCCGAGACCGCGCACCGCATCATCGAGCAGGTCCGGTTGCAGCCGGTGCTGCGCGCCCAGGGACTCAACGGGACGAGCTGGGAACCCCTCAAAAAAGCGCTGCACGACGAGCACGCCACGGTGAAGGGATTGATGGCGGCGCAGTCACGGCCCTCGGCGGCGTTCGGGATCCTGGGGCAGGTGTTCTTCGCCGCGGTCCTGGGCACCGGGTTGGCGCTGGCGCTGGGTGGGCGGCTCGACGTGCCGGGTTACCTGGCCATCGGCCTGATGGCGGCCCGTTTCACGACCCCGATCTCCCAGTCGGTGCTGTACGCGGCCGAAATCCAGAAGTCGATCGTCAGCCTGGATGCCATCGGTGCGATCGTCGATTCTGCGCCGCTGCCCGAACCTGACGAACCGAAGGTTCCGCAGGGCACCACGATCCGGTTCAACGACGTCCGTTTCGGTTATGTCGCGGACCAGCCGGTGTTCTCCGGTTTGTCGCTGACCGTCCGGGAGAACGAGATCACCGCGTTGATCGGGCCGTCGGGCTGCGGCAAGTCGACCGTCACCCGCTTGGCCGCACGGTTCTGGGATGTCGACGGGGGCTCGATCACCATCGGTGGCGTCGACGTGCGGGACATCCCGACCACGAAGCTGATGGAGATGACCTCCATGGTCTTCCAGGATGTCTACCTCTTCAACACCACCATCACCGAGAACGTCCGGATCTCCCGTCCCGACGCGACCGACGCCGAGGTGGCCGACGCGCTCCACCGGGCCGGGCTCGACCAGACGCTCTCCCGGCTGCCGGACGGCGCCGGCACGCAGGTCGGGGAGGGCGGCCAGAAACTGTCCGGCGGTGAACGGCAGCGCGTCTCGATCGCCCGTGCCTTCCTGAAGGACGCGCCGATCCTGTTGCTGGACGAGATCACCTCGGCCCTGGATGCCGAGAACGAGGCCGCTATCACCGCGACCCTGGGCGAGTTGTCGCGGGGCCGGACGGTCATCGTCATCGCCCACCGCCTGTCGACGGTGATGCAGGCCGATCACATCCACGTGCTCTCGGGTCGCGAGAACGGCACACCGACGCAGGTGGTGGAAGAAAGGCAGCCCGGGTGACCTGGCCGCCGGGAACGGGGTTTTCGCCTCGCTGCTGGCCGATTTCGAGCAGACCGCTCGTTGGCGGGTCCGTTGAGTACCCGTCGCTACGGGACGGCCGCGGTCACCGTGGTGCACAGCGCCGCGCGGTGGCCGGGCATCCCCGGGAGCGCCACGTCGTGGATGCGCAGCCCGGCGACCGGGGTTCCCGGGACCGTTCCGGTGCCCACGTAGTCGCGGGAAATGCCGCGCGACAACCCGGTGCCGATGGCCTTGTGCAAGGCCTCTTTGCGCACCCAGACGCGCGCGAACGCCCCGGGGCGGTCCTCGGCGGGGAGTCCGAGCAGCTCCGCGGTCTCCCGCGGGTGAAAACTCGAACCGACCTGATCCACCGTCCGCTCCTCCGGGATCTTCTCCACATCCACCCCGAGCGGAAGATCCCCGAGACCGATCAGCACGACGGAGCCCGTGTGGGACAGCGAGAACTCGACCCCATCGACCGACGGCTTCCCGAACTCGCCGACGCGGATCCGCACATCTGCCGCCGGCGTGAGGGTCGCACGCCCCAGCACCTCGCGCAGCACCACACGTGCCGCACTCCACGACTCCCCGAGCCCGGGAAACACGAACCGCGCCGCCCGTTCCGTCTCGTCGCGTGAGAGCACCTCGCCCCGCCGACGCGCCCACGCCGCCCCGGCCGCCGTGTCGGCGAGCAACACCACCGCGGCATCCGGCCCCGGAAGACATCGCACACCCGGCAGTCCCGGCGGTTCACCGCGGGCTCCGTCCACGCCCAGGCGTCGCCTCAGCTCGGCGACGGGAGGGGTAACGGCCATGCCACCACGCTAGCGGAACCCCCGGGTCGGGGTCCGCCTCCAGCACATCGTCCGCAACCCCGCAAGGAAGACCCGTCTGGAACCATGCGCAAGCATCCAAATCCACAATTCGGACGGAAACCGACACATACGGCAAGAAATAATGCACAATTGCCGCATGTTGCTGCTTCAGTTCAGCCTGTCGAACCACGCCAGCTTCAGGGATGAGGCCACCCTCAACCTCGTCTCGCGCACCCTGAAGTCCCAGGTGCCGCGCGACTCGCACTGGTTGCGCCACGTCAGCCGGGTGGCCGCGATCTACGGTCCGAACGCCTCCGGCAAGAGCGCCCTGCTACACGGAATGCGCTTCTTCACCTCGATGGTGCGAAACTCGGCGACCACGTGGGCGGGAGAACCGAAACTGCCACGAAGGCCCTTCCTGCTGGACTCCGGGTCCACCAACCGGCCCTCGACCTTCGTCCTGGACTTCGTCGTCGACGACGTCCGCTACGAGTACGGTTTCAGTCTCACCGAGCACGAGGTCACCGAGGAGTGGCTCCGGGGCTACTGGACGTCGAAACCCACGACGCTCTTCGACCGACGCGGCGGCGACATCGAGGTGGGACGCAGGCTGCGCGGCGGCACCGCGCTCCTGAGCCGGATCACCGGCCCCCGGGAGCTGGTGCTGTCCCGCGCCTTCACCGCCAGGCACGAGCAGCTCCAGCAGCTGGCTAGCGAGATCATCGAGGGTTTCGAGTTCGTGTCCTACTCCGAGCAGGCGCGGGAGGAGCGTCTTCGACAGCTCACGACCGAACTGGCCGAGGGGCGTTTCACGTCGGACGATCTCGTCACGTTGCTGCGCGTGGCCGACGTCGGGATCTGCGATGCGGAGGTGAGCGAACGGGAACTTCCCGGACACCTCAAGGAATTCCTGATGAACCTCGGCCCGGCCGCCGACGCGACGGATTCCGAGACCCCGGAGGATGACACACCTCCCGGTCCTGCTCGTCTGGTCCTGGAGGCCGGCCAGTTCGAGGAGTTGATCATCCAGCTTCGCCGCGCCCTGAGATTCCATCACCTCGGGATCGACGGGGCCTATCCCCTGGATCTGAACGCCGAGAGCGCGGGAACCCTCACGTGGCTCGGCCTGGCGGTCCCGGCCCTGGCAAGGCTCCGCAGCGGCGGGGTGCTGTGCATCGACGAACTCGACGCCAGTCTCCATCCGCAGCTGGCGCAGGTGTTGGTCTCCATGTTCACCGACCCGGACATCAATCCTCGCGGCGCCCAGATCGTTTTCACCACGCACGACACACACTTCATCGACAACGTGAACCCAGCGCGGCTCACCCCCGAGCAGGTCTGGTTCACCCAGAAGGACGCGCAGGGGGTCAGCGACCTCTTCAGCCTCGACGAGTTCCCCACCCGGGCCGAACAGAACCACGCCCGCCGCTACCTGTCGGGACGCTACGGAGCGGTCCCGCGCATCGCCCCGACCCAGGTTCGGCACCTCGTCGGCGTCCAGGAGCAACTGCCGATATGAGCAGACGACACGAACGCCGGCAGGTGAGACGTCGGGCCTCACGCACCCCGGTCGGTGCGAATGAGATCGGGCGGAACCCCTCCACCGCCCTGCCCTCCCTGCTGGAGGTGATTCTCCGGGACGACTCTGATTCCTGAGGAAAAGGTTCGATTCACTGGAGTTCGCGGATCGTCCCAATCGGTTTTGTTTAAGGCCTGGGCGGCCTTCTAGGCTGGGCGCCATGAGGACTCCCCGGCTGGTCGCGGACGACCTTGTGCTCGAGGCCCCGGACGTGGCCGACGCCGAGGACTGGTCGGATGCGCAGGACGACGAGTGCGCCCGCTGGTTCGGATGGCCGTGCCGGCCGGGTGTGGAACGCTGCCGGGCCCACCTGGAGCGGGTCGCGAACGACCTGGAGCGGGTCGCGAACGACGCGGAGCCCGGTTCCTTCACGTGGGCGATCCGCTCCCCGGCCGGGTTCACGGGAGGAATCGACCTGAAGCTCCACGAGGACCGCTGGATTGTCTCCTATTTCGTGCACCCGGCCCACCGGGGACGCGGGATCGCGACCCGCGCGCTCCGGCTCGTGTGCGGGTGGGCGTTCGACGGCCTCGACCTGGATGTTGTCTCGACGCGGGTCCGAGCCGGTAACGCCGCGAGCCTGCGGGTGCTCGCCAAGGTGGGGTTCCGCCCGACCGGGAAGGAAACCGGTGACGACGGCCACGTGGAGGTGTTCCACGAGCTGGCCGGCAGCACCCGCCCCCGGGCACGATGACACCCTAACCAGGGGCGTCGAACTGGCGTTGGTACAGCCTCGCGTAGGCGCCGTCGGCTGCCAGGAGTTCGTCGTGGGTGCCGCGTTCGGTGATCCGGCCTTTCTCGAGCACCAGGATCAGGTCCGCGGAACGCACCGTCGAGAGGCGATGGGCCACCACGATCGCCGTGCGACCCTGCCGCGCGACGTCCAAGGCCTGCTGGACGAGGCGTTCGGAGGCGGCGTCGAGGTGCGCGGTGGCCTCGTCGAGGATGATCACGGGCGGCGACTTCAGCAGCAGCCGGGCGATCGCCAGTCGTTGCCGCTCCCCGCCGCTGAGCCGGTAGCCCCGCTCCCCCACCACCGTGTCGAGGCCCTCGGGCAGGCCGCGCACGAAGTCGGCGAGCTGCGCCCCCTCGAGGGCCTCCCACAGCTGCTCCTCCTTGGCCTCGGGCCGGGCGTACTCGAGGTTGGCGCGAATGGTGTCGTGAAACAGGTGCGCGTCCTGGGTGACGTACCCGACGGTTTCACGCAGGCTCGCCTGCCTCAGGCCCCGCACGTCGGCACCACCGACGCGCACCGCCCCGTACTCGACCTCGTAGAGGCGCGCCACCAGGTGGGTGATGGTGGTCTTGCCCGCCCCTGACGGCCCGACGAGCGCCACCGTCTGTCCCGGTTCGACGTAGAAGCTGATCTCGCTCAGCACCTTCTCGCCGCGTTTCTGTTCCCTGTCGGCCTCCGGGGTGAGGGAGGACAGCGACACCTCCGAGGCCGTGGGGTAGGTGAACCACACCTTGTCGAACTCGATGCTCGGCGGGCCCGGCACGTCGATGGAGTCGTGGGCGTCGTAGATGGAGGGTTTCAGGTCGAGTACCTCGAAGACCCGTTCGAAACTGACCATGGCGGTCATCAGGTCGATTCGCAGGTTGCTCAGCTGCGTCAAGGGCCCGTAGAGACGCGCCAGGAGCGCCACCATGGCGGTGAGGGTACCGAGGCTGAGTCGTCCCTCGATGACGGCGCCACCACCGATTCCGTAAAACAGGGCGGTGGCAAGGGCCCCCAACAGGGTCAGCGTGGACAGGAAGATGCGCACCATCATCGCCATCCGCACCCCGTCGCGGGCCAGCTGCCCGGCCTGGTCCTCGAACATCCGGGACTCGCGGCGCGGGTCGCCGAAAAGTTTCACCAGCATCGCCCCGGAGACGGTGAAGCGTTCCGTCATCATGTCGGTCAGTTCCGCCTGATGATCCATCCTCAGGCGCGCCAGGCGGGCGGTGCGCCGCGCCACCAGTTTCGCGGGCACCATGAACACGGGAAGCAGCACCAGGGCCGCCAGGGTCAGCTGCCACGACAGCACCAGCATCGACCCCACGACGAGAAGCAGTGTGGTGGTGCTGCTCAGGGCCTGCGAGAACGTCGACGTGAACGCCTGCTGCGCACCCGCGACGTCCCCGGAGATGCGGGAGATGACCCTGCCCGTGTTGGAGCGGGTGAAGAAGGCCAACGGCATGGTGCTGACGCGGTCGAACAACTGACATCGCAGTCGATGGGTCAGGCCCTCCCCGATCCGGGCCGAACACCAGCGTTCCAGCAGCGTCAGCAGCGCACCGGCCAACGCCAACCCGGCGACGAGCAGCGCCAGCTGCACGACGAGGTCCGCGTTGCCCGCCAGCACCCCGTCGTCGATGATGCGCTGGAACAGCAGCATCGGGAGCACGGTGGCTGCGCTGCCCAGCAGCACCGCCACGGCGAAGACGATGAACCAGATCGTGAACGGTCGCGCCTGCAGGAGTATCCGACGGGCCGTACCGCGCGAGAAGTGGTGTTGCAGCACCGAGTGGTCGCGGGCGAGGGGACTCAGCATCGCCCCGTCACCACGGCTCACTCCCAGTCCGTCCAGAGGTCTCATGCGAAGAGGGTAAACCCCTTCACTGATTCAGTTTCAATGCCGCGGCCAAGTCGTCCTCGAAACGGCCATAAGAGGGGCTCCTGCGACGCAACAGATCAAGATCCATGAGTGCTGAAAACTTCGGCTGGTGCAGCGTCTCCCGGTACGACTCGGTCATGTGCAGTTCGAGTTGCTTCTTGGCGTTTCGAGGGAGCTCGGGGTCGGAATCGAAACGAGCACCCGCTTTGATCGCCCGACTTTCACCGAGAGACTCGAGAGCGGCCAGGAACCATGCCTCATATTCCCGCACCGCGACGGCGATGACGGCCTGTTCCTGCCCCAGCTGCTCCTGAGTGCTCTTTTTCGCCGCCTCCCACTCGTCGTCGTCCGCGTCGTACAGCACA
The DNA here is from genome assembly GCA_905372155.1 of Propionibacteriaceae bacterium. GTDB lineage: Bacteria > Actinomycetota > Actinomycetes > Propionibacteriales > Propionibacteriaceae > Arachnia. The sequence goes on along the minus strand of CAJPNZ010000009.1, from coordinate 21,971 downwards.
ACGACGATTCCGTTCTTCCCCACCCGCGCCCGCTGGATCCGAACGGCCGCGAGAACCTTCGGCATGTGCATCTCTGGTCGATGGATCCTGTGAGGTTTCCCGACCTCGTGTCCGTACTCACCCTGCTCCTCACAGATGCGGCGAATCAGCACCGGGAGGGCCTCCACCTCACCGTGGCCCTCCACCACGGATGCAATTCTCACCATGCGACGCCACCGATTTCCGGCTGGAGCTGATCCGCACGAACAAGCTCACCCGCGGTGAAAAGGGATTCCTTCAGCGCTACCTGCGCCGCCGCGTCAGGCCGATCCACGACGGTGGTTCCCGAGACCGAACGCACCGCGAACAGTTCATCGACGGTGATGGAGGGCGAGTCGAGCAGGTCGGGGCTGTGGCTCGTGACAAGGATCTGTCTTCGCTGGCTCGCGTCGCGGATCGCGTCGAGAAGCAGACCGGATGCCGCTGGGTGCAGGGCGGATTCCGGTTCCTCGATCCCGACCGGGCTCATCACCTCCCCCGTTCCCGCGAACAACGCCACCAACACCCCCAGGGCCCGCAACGTTCCATCGCTCATCGAGGACGCCTGGAAGGACCAGGGGTTGGCGGCTCCCTGCACCTCCTGCTGGAACTCCAGGGTTTCCCAGTTGGCCACACCGACGCGCTGAATCGCCTTCACCCCGGGCACGATGTGGGACAGGTACTCCTCGATCCTGGCCTTGGCGGGCAGATCGGTGCGTCTGAGCCGTTCGATCACCGACGCGATGTTCGACGCGTCCCGGCGGAGCAGGTCGCCGGGGTCGGGTTTCTGGACGACCCGCATGGCCTCGGGGGCGGGACTGAACACCCCCATGGACGCGAGCCCGTCGAAGAGCTGCCTGAACGGTTCCTGCCCGGAGAGCGCCACCAGCAGAAGCCGGTCCGGGAAGATCCTGGGCAGTCGTTCCTCGGAACTGCTCATCAGCTGCCCGGCACGCGTCTCGAAGAACCGGTCCTCCGAACCGAATTCGCCGGAACGAATGCGACACATCTCCCGGGAAACGCGATATTCACCGCCTTTTGCCGCCCCGATCTCGAACTCGTACTCACCTGCCTGCCGTCCTGCGCCCATCACGAAGGTCATGGCAATGGTGAAGTGCGTCGGATGCCCCGTTGAACGGCGCCGCATCTCGGCGATGCCGCCGCGTTCCCTGAGCGCATTGTCCAGGTTTTCGCCGAGCGCCTGACTGGTGAACCTGAGGGCGTCGAGCACATTGGACTTTCCGGACCCGTTCGGACCGACCAGCAACGTCAGCGGCCCCAGCGACAGGTTGCAGATCTTGATGCTGCGATAGTTCTTGAGCCGGAGGCGGTGCAGCCGAAACATGGTATCCGGGGACATGAACCCAAGGTTATCCCGCGGCCCGCCCGAGGGGGTGCCGACGGATGAGGCGTCGCGGGGCCGCCACGCCGGTTTGTCCCGGCGGATGGTGAAAACCGCGCCGGAACGTGTCCTGAGGGGAGCAACGAACCAGCTACGACACTGGGCTGGCCAATGGCCGGCATCCCTCGGCCCCGGCCCCGAAACCATTAGGCTCGGTGCATGCTTCTGAGCGACCGAGACATCCTGGCCGAGGTGACCGAGGGACGGATCGCCCTGGAGCCGTGGGATCCCGCGATGCTCCAGCCGTCGAGCATCGACGTACGTCTCGACCGGTTCTTCCGGGTGTTCGAGAACCATCGTTACCCGCACATCGACCCCGCCGAGGAGCAGCCCGAACTGACCCGGCTGATCGAGGTCGGCGACGAGGAGGCGTTCGTGCTGCACCCGGGTGAGTTCGTGCTCGGTTCGTCGTGGGAGCAGGTGAGCCTGCCCGCGACGGTGGCGGCCCGCCTGGAGGGCAAGTCGTCGCTGGGCCGGCTGGGACTGCTGACCCATTCCACGGCCGGTTTCATCGACCCGGGGTTCTCCGGTCACGTGACCCTGGAGCTGTCGAACATGGCGACGCTGCCCGTGAAGCTGTGGCCGGGCATGAAGATCGGGCAGCTGTGTTTCTTCCGGCTCTCCTCGGAGGCCCGGCACCCGTACGGATCGAAGGAGTACGGTTCCCGCTACCAGGGCCAGCGGGGCCCCACCCCGTCGCGGTCCCACCTGAACTTCCACCGCACCAAGGTGTAGGAGAGGACCCCGGGCGTCTCGAAGGTCCGGCTCGCGTGGGCCGTGGCGGCTTCCGGTTTCCTTTTCGGTACCGCCGATGCCGCGTGTCGCATCCGGGGTGGCTGGGGTATCCGGAAGGTATCGACGATGCTTCCGGATACCCCCACGCACGTGAGTGCGGTGTGTCACCGACGTCGGTGGCCGGGGCGGATGGCGCGTGGAACTGCTTGCGATCCTCTGCCCGGCTCCACGATGTCGGTCATGACATCACTTGGCGGCGAGGTGGAACGGGTTCAGTTCCTGCTTGGCCATGATGTACCAGGCGGTGGCGCCGGTGTGCAGGCTCGTGTAGTTCACGTCATCGCCACCGGAGAAACCTTCCTTCGAGTTGGCCTGGATTCCCTTGCCGTCCGCGTTCGGTCCGTGCAGCTGTTCCTTGTGGATGCTGTCCAGATACGCGCTGGCCTTCTGCTTGTGCTCCTCCGTGCCGCTCACCCGCAACGCGAGCGCCATGTGGGCGGTGCCCTCCAGCCAGACCGTGTCGTCGTTGCGGCTCAGTTGTTCCGGGTTGGTGCGCAGGGCGAACCGCACACCGACGATTGGTTGGGCGGGATTGGTGTTGTCGGTTGTCTCGACGTTGGCGACGGCCCAGTCCAGGGCCCGAGCGTAGGATTCCGAACGAAGCGCCAGGTAACCCCAGGACTGCACGTCCTCGGGAACGTACTCGTCCCGGTTGATGGTGACGCCATCGGATTCGGTCCCGATGTGGAAGCGCCCTTCCTTCTCGTCCCACATGCTCTTGACGAATCCGCGGGCCTGCTCGCAGGCGTTGCTCCACTTGTCATCGTTGGTCAGCTGGTGAAGCATCCCGAACAGACCCACCATGTCGATGTTGTGTTCGGTCGAGTTCCATTCCAGCTTCTTCCCGTCGGACCCGTAGCCAGCGGTGAAGCCGCCGGTTCCCCGGGTGTCGCTGGTTTCCCGCAGCAGCCATTCGCCGATGCGCAGCGCACCGTCGCGGTACTTCGCATCCTTGGTGACGTGAGCGAGATGGGCCAGCGCCATTCCGGCCCAGGTCTGGTTGCCGGACGCCGATCCCCAGGTCTGGATGTTCGGCACGCCGTTGGCGTCGAAGAGGTGCTCGGGCCCATAGGCGTTTCTCACGCGCCCGTCACCGATGGGATCCTTGGCCTGCATCTGCAGCAGGGCGTCGCCCATGGTTTTCGCCCGGTCGAGGGAATCGGCATTGTCCTTGCGGTTGGCGTAGGCGATGATCACCAGCGCGTTGTCGTAGGTGACGGAGTTGTCCCAGGAATCCAGAGGACCTCCGTGGTAGCTCGACGGCAAACGTAGAGCCGGCGGCGAGGCCCATTCGTCCATTGCCCCGTCGAGATGTAGATAGGCGTTGCTGACCGTCTCCTCCTCGGGTGCGGCAACGGCAGGAGTGGTGAGCACGGCCAAGGACATGCTCACGGCAGCGGCGAGGATCTTTAAGGCGTGTTTCATCGGATTTCCTCACTATTTTTCTCAGGTGTTCTTGTTCTTCACATGTTCCTGCCAGGCATCGGCACGGGCTGTCTCGCGCCGGATGCGGCGGCGTCGTGGAGGGCGGGGGCGGCCTCGGAAGCACCCCGCACAGCGCGGGGCTGGCCGAGGCGATCCTGACAAACGCACCGGAAGGCACGATCTCGAAGATCCGCTGGCTCCGATCCGTCATTCGTGACCGCGATTCCGCCGGGATGAACGGCAGGTCGGTGCGTGGGCGCCTGCTCGGCCCCCGCGTCGGCGTCGCCGCCGAGCACCAGTGATCGCACCCGGTGACTGCGAATTTGCCGGGAGTCACGAGTGTTCACCTCAGATCGCTTCTCAGCCCTGCGGGGACAGCTTTCCCCAGGAAAACTTGTTGATGTTCAGAATTTGTCAATCCAGGCCGTCCCGGCCCCCGCCGGAACATCGCGTTGCGCGCGGTCCCCAGCCTCGTGTCGACGGCCCCGCGCGGCGTGCGTGTGTGCGCAGCGTAGCAACGGCGAGGTTCACATGGACCGGGCAGCGACGAAGGAACAGTCCGGGTCGAAACCACCCCGCACCCGACCACAGCACCCCAGGCACACTCCGTGGTTTCCACACGACCAGCTCGCAAAGCGAGCAGGCTGGCTCAACCAGCTTTGATCGGGATGCTGTCAGCGGGCCTGTTCCCCCGGAGGTTCACGCCGTCCCCCGGGTTGAGGATCGTTCCAATCGGAACCGTCACGAATTCGTCGTTCCCCAACGGGTGGGAAAAGCACCGAGCAGCTCGTGGACGCGGTCGGCGTCCGCGGGGGCGCCGTACTCGGAGATCTCGTAGGCCTCCGCAGCCGAGGGGACACGTCCGTGGCGTCGCCTCAGTTCGTCCGCGAACTTGACCGCGATCCGGTTGATCTTCTCCCGCTCCCGCCGGCGGAGGAACTCGGTGCGTGCGGGTTCCGCACCGGGCACCTCGGCCGCGAATCCGTTGATGTGCGGCAGCCATTCGCGGACCTGGCTCTCGTGGGCCATGATGGCGTCCAGTTTCCGTTCCAGCACCGCGTCGATGTCGAACACGACGTCGGGGCGGAACGGCCTCGGGTCGGTGAACGGGTCGTGGGTGTGCAGGATGACCGGCCGGGTTTCCGGCACCGGCACGTCGGGGACGATGCCCGGCACCATGAGGAGATACCCCGCGTCCTGCACCGCCGTCGCGATGGCCCGGTGGTCCGGGTGGTAGTCGGACGGCCTGGGGGACACCACGACGTGCGGCCCGAAGGACCGGATGGCTGTGATCACCGCCTCGCGCAGCGCCCGGTCGGGGAACAACCAGCCGTCGGTGAACCCGAGGTTGGTCACCGTCGCCCCGACCGCTGCCGCGCCGGCCCGGGCCTCCGCGCGACGGCGTTCCACCAGTTCCGGGCCGGTCATCTCGTGATGGCCGCTGGAACCGTCGGTGGCGGAGACGAACCGCACCACCCCACCGGCCCGGGTGACGAGCGCGGCCAACCCGGACGACTCGAACTCGCAGTCATCGGGGTGGGCGCCGAACATGAGTACTCGGACATCTGTCATGGATGTGTTCCTGTCGGTCGGGTGCGCCGGGCGTCACCGTTGCGGTAAATCTGCACTGCACAGCATGGCGGCGCCGAAGAGCGACCCGTCGGCGGCGCGCTGGGAGACGACCAGCTCGGGGGCGTAGGGGAAGCTGGCAGCCATGTGGGATCGGACGACGGGTGCCCACCGGTCGAAGGAGCGGGCCAGCCCACCGCCGAAGACGATGCGTTGCGGATCCAGCAGCGTGCAGAGATTCCCGAGCATCGTCGAGATGAGCGCCGCCGTCTCACCCACGAACGCGGCTGAGACCGGGTCCCTCGCTGCGAACAACTCCCGTGGACTCACGGCCCGCCCCAGCATCTTCGAGGCCCGCCTGCCCAGCGCCGGTCCCCCGAGCAGTTCCTCCAACGGCGCGGGCGGCACGCCGTCGCCCCTGACCGCATCGGCCACCGGGCTCGGTTTCATGTAGCCGATCTCGCCCGCGGCCCCGTGCGCCCCCGCGACGATGCGGCCGTTCACCACCAGCGCGGCAGCCACCCCGGTGCCGAGGTTGACGTACAGGCCGGGATCGACGTCCCGCAGCCTCCCGGCCACCATCTCGCCGTAGGTTGCCGCGCGCACGTCGTTCTCGAAACGGATGTGCACCTCGCCGAGTTCGTCGCGCACGAGCTGCGCCAGGGCGGCGTCCTCCCAGGCGGGCGTGTTCGGGGAGAGCTCGACGACGTCGTAACTCATCAACCCCGGACGCACCACGATGCAGGTGCCGAACCGGGGGCGCCAGCCCCGGACCCGCCGCACGTGATCCCGCAACTGTTGCAACGCCTCGTCGCGCGCCGTCTCCGGCGCGGGTGTGGGCACCCGGAACGAATCGATGATGCTCCCGTCCGCTCCCACCCACGCGAATGCGGTTTTTGTGCCGCCGATGTCGATGGCCAGGGCGGATGACGCGTTGAGTTGTTCTCGGTTTCCCGGTATTCGTTCCGGCTGCGTGATGCTGGTCATGACAGGATCGCGTCCCGGTTCAGTTCTTGGCGAGGTGGAACGGGTTCAGTTCCTGCTTGGCCATGATGTACCAGGCGGTGGTGCCGGTGTGCAGGCTCGTGTGGTTCTTGTCATCGCCGCCGGAGAAGCCTTCCCTCGAGTTGGCCTGGATTCCCTTGCCGTCCGCGTTCGGTCCGTGCAGCTGTTCCTTGTGGATGCTGTCCAGATATACGCCGGCCTTCTGCTTGTGCTTCTTCTTGCCGCTCACCCGCAGCGCCAGAGCCATGTGGGCGGTGCCCTCCAGCCAGACCGTGTTGTCGTTTTTTCCCTGATGTTCCTGTTTGAGCTGCCAAGCGAACCGCACACCGACGACCGGTTGGGCGGGATTGGAGTCGTCGGTCACCTCGAGGTTGGCGATGTTCCAGTCCAGTGCCTGGCGGTAGCGGTCCGATCGGAGGGCGAGGTAACCCCAGGACTGCACGTCCTCGGGAACGTACTCGTCCCGGTTGGTGGTGACGCCGTCGGGTTTCGTCCCGATGTGGAAGCGTCCTTCCTTCTCGTCCCACATGCTCTTGACGAATTTGCGGGCGTGTTTGCGGGCGTGATGCCATTTCCGGTCCTTGGTCAGCTGGTGGAGCATCCCGAACAGACCCACCATGTCGATGTTGTGCTCGGTCGACTTCCACTCGATCTTCGTTCCATCGGACCTGTAGCCGCCGGTGAAGCCGCCACGCCCACGGGTGTCCTTGGTTTCCCGCAGCAGCCATTCCCCGATGCGCAGCGCACCGTCGCGGTACTTCGCATCCTTGGTGACGTGAGCGAGATGGGCCAGCGCCATTCCGGCCCAGGTCTGGTTGCCGGACGCCGATCCCCAGGTCTGGATGTTCGGCACGCCGTTGGCGTCGAAGAGGTGCTCGGGCCCATAGGCGTTTCTCACGCGCCCGTCACCGATGGGATCCTTGGCCTGCATCTGCAGCAGGGCGTCGCCCATGGTTTTCGCCCGGTCGAGGGAATCGGCATTGTCCTTGCGGTTGGCGTAGGCGATGATCACCAGCGCGTTGTCGTAGGTGACGGAGTTGTCCCAGGAATCCAGAGGACCTCCGTGGTAGCTCGACGGCAAACGTAGAGCCGGCGGCGAGGCCCATTCGTCCATTGCCCCGTCGAGATGTAGATAGGCGTTGCTGACCGTCTCCTCCTCGGGTGCGGCAACGGCAGGAGTGGTGAACATGACCAAGGACATGCTCACGGCGGCGGCGAGGATTCGCAGGGCGTGCTTCATCGGAGCCCCTCACTTTTCTCTCGGATGGTTTTGTTTCTCAGGTGTTTTTGCTTTCCGGCACCGGCACGGGCCGTCTCGTGCCGGATGCGGCGGCGGCGTAGAAGGCGCGGGCGGCGGCGAGGTTGCGCCAGGCGTCATGGACGGTGCCCAGCGAGTTGTTCTCCCCGCGGATCCGGTCGACGAGGGGCTGGATCAGGTCGGAGTCGTCGTCCAGCGGTCCGAGCCGTTCCCATGAGGGAGAGGCCCCGGCACCGGAGCGCAGCACCGAGATGTGTGCGTCGATGGTGTCGATCGCCAGCGACCCCTCGGTTCCGTTGAGGGTGGTGGTGATCCGCCACGCCCCGTCCGCGCCGGTCCAGGTGTTCTCCATGGTGGCGACCACGCCGTCGGAGAAGGTGAAGATGGCGTGGCCGTAGTCCTCGACGGGCAGCTGCGGGTACCGCAGGTTCGCGACGTGCCCGATGACATCGACCGGTTCCGCTCCCAGCAGCCAGCGCAGCCGGTCGATCTGGTAGATCGCGTGGTCGATCCAGCCGCCTCCGGGCGCCTTGTCCTCCTCGACCCACCAGCCGTGCGACTCGGAGCCCTCCCACGCCTTCGGCAGCACCCCGCACAGCACGAAGTTGGCCGAGACGATCCTGCCCAGCTCGCCGGAACGGACGATCTCGAAGAGCCGCTGGTTCTGATCCGTCATCCGCGACCGCGATTCCGCCGGGATGAACTGCACGCCGGCCCGTTCCACCGCCCGCACGATGGCGCTCGCCTCCTCCAGGGTGCGCGCCAGCGGCTTGATGGAGACGATGTGTTTGCCGGCCTCCGCCGCCCTGATGCAGATCCCGGGGTTCTGCTCGACGCTGAAGAAGGCCCCGATGGCATCGATCCCGGGATCCTGCAGCGCATCGTCGAGGGACGTGGAGAACTCCGCCCCCAGGTCGCTGGCGAGGGCCCTGCCCCTCCCGGGATCGCCGTCGACGATGAGCGGCAGCTCGGTCTGCGGGTGCCTGCTCAGCCCCCGCGCGAGCGGCACCGCCGAGTACCAGTGGTCGAGCCCGATGATTGCGAATTTGATGGAAGTCACGAGTTCACCTCAGATCGCTTCTCGGCCCTGCGGGGACCGTGTTTCTGAGGAGTATTAATTAACACTCGGAGTTTGTCAACCCAGTTCGTCCCGGACCCCCAGCCGGAACATCGCGTTGCGCGCGGTCTCCAGACCCATGTCGACGGCCCCGCGCAGCGTCGCGTCGGTGCGCAGCGTCGCGACTTCGAGATCGACGTGGAACGGGCTGCGCCGGGTCACCGCGCCGCTGATCTCGGCGACGTAGTCCTGGAGGCGGATCCCGATGCCACCACCCAGGACCACGCACTCGGGGTCGAGGACGGCGTTGATGGCGATCACCGCCGCCGAGATGCCCTCCACGAACCGGTCCATGACCTGCCGGGCCGCCGGATCCCCCGACGCGGCCAGCTGCAGGACGGCCTCCGGCGTGGGGTTCACCAACCCCAGTTCCCGGGCCGAGGCCGTGAGGGCGCGCGCCGACACGACGTCCTCCAGCACGCGCGCCCTCCCGTCGACCCCCGTGGCGGTGAGCAGGTAGGCGAGTTCACCGGCGGCCCCGTGGAAACCGCGGTGCAGCTTCCCGTTGAGGATGGTGGCCAGGCCGGCGCCGGTTCCGATATGGAAATAAGCAAAGGATTCGTGGCGCCTGGCCTGACCGTGGATCGACTCGGCGAGCGCGGCGAGGTTGACGTCGTTCTCGATCTGCAACTGCGCGCCGAGCTCGTCGTTGAGCATATTGATCAACTTGGGGCGATGCCAGCCCGGTAACTGATCCGCGTAGTCCACCACGCCGCGCTTCGGGGCGAAGACACCCGGGGAACCGATGACCGCGTAGGTCCTCCCGGGATCCAGCAGCAGCTTCGCCTTCGCCTGGGAGACCTCCGCGGAGATCAGCTCCACCAGCGCGGTCGCGCTCCTGGCCACGTTGCGCACATCGTGGCGGTAGAGCTCGTCGCCCGCGATGTCCACCACCGCCACGCGAACCCAGACGCGGCCGATGTCGACGGCGATGACCGACGCGGCTGCGGGATTCACATGGTAGAGCTTGGCGGGCCTTCCCATGTCGCGGGCGTCGTTGCCCAGCGGGACGACGAGCCGCGCATCCACGAGTTCGTTGAGCGCCGCGATTACGGTGGGCTGCGAGAGCCCGGAAGCGCGTGCCAACTCGGGACGGGTCGACGGACCCTGGCTCAGTAGCGAGTCGAACAGGACACGCTGGTTCATCTCGCGGATGAGTTTGGGGCCCTTGCCCATCAGCCGATCGCTGACCGTTGGCATGTCGATCCTCTCCACAGTGTTGCCAAGTCAACTCTGTTAGTTAATACTACTTATAATCTGGTGCAACGGAGCTAAGGAGTGTCATGACTCAGCAGAGGCCGCTACGGTTCGGGATCCTCGGGGCCGGCATGATCGCAGGCGACGAGGACGGTTTTCTGCCCAACCTAACCACGCTCGGAGACAAAGTTGAAATAACCACGGTCGCGGATATCGTGCCCAAGCACGCGCAGCGCATCGCCCAGAGATTCGGCATCGACACCGTTTACGAATCGCTCGACGAGATGTTGCGCGACGACCGCGTCGAGGCCGTCGCGAACCTCACCCCCATCTCCGTGCACGCCGAGACCTCCATGCGGATCCTCCGCAGCGGCCGGCACCTGCTGAGCGAGAAACCCCTTGCCACCACCCTGGAGGAGGCCGACGCGCTCATCGAGGAGGCCGAGCGGCAGGGCGTGGTCTTCGTGTGCGCCCCTCCCGACACGCTCTACGCCCAGTACCGCGAGGCCCGCCGGCTCATCGACGAGGACCGCATCGGGCAGGTGTGCTTCGCCCGGGTGCGCAGCTCGCACGGCGGCCCCGGCGGGGCCCCCGACGGGTGGCCGTTCGACCCGACCTGGTTCTACCAGCCGGGCGGCGGGCCGCTGTTCGACATGGGCGTCTACGGCATCCACGAGATCACCAGCCTGCTGGGACCGGCGCGGCGGGTCTCGGCCTTCGGCGGCATCACGGAGGCCGTCCGCACCGTGCGCGGGACGGGCCCCTTCGGCGGGCTGCGGATCCCCGTCACCACCCCCGACAACTTCCTGCTCATGCTGGACTTCGGCAACTCGACCTTCGCCGTGATCGACGCGACGTTCAACGTCCTGGCATCCAAGGCGCCCAAGGTGGAGGTGTTCGGGCGGCGGGGTGCGATGGCCATCTACCACCGCGACGAGAACCCGCTCGAGGTGTTCGTCCGGGACCTGGAACCCGGCGTCGACGCCTGGATGGCCCCGGAGGACCTGTCCCGGGCCAACAACGTCCGGGAACAGGAACTGCACCGCGCCATGCTCATGGAGCACCTGGTCGACTGCGTCCGCAGCGGCGAACCCCCCATCGCCGACGCCTACAGGGCCCGGCACGCGCTCGAGATCATGACCGCTGCCATCGAGTCCGCGAAATCCGGCCGGGTCGTCGAACTCGCCACGTCCTTCTAGGCCATCATGTCCGACGACGTTCACGCGGAAGAGGCGGCGCAGCTCAGTCCCGAGCTGACCCGGGAATCCGGCGGCCCACCGCAGGCGAGCCTGGGCTACCGCATCCGGCACAACTACGTCCTGGGGCGCATCCTCAAGAGCCTGATCACGATCTGGGCCGTGGCCACCCTGTCCTTCGTGCTGGTGCGGTGGATGCCCGGCGATCCGCTGCAGGCCTACGTGCAGAGGCTGATGAGCCAGCAGGGCCTGGGACGGCAGGAGGCGCTCGCGCGCGCTTCCTCGCTGCTGTCCTACGACCCGGATGCCCCGCTGCTGGATCAGTACCTCACCTATCTCGGCGGGTTGGTGCAGGGCAACCTGGGTCAGTCCATCATCGCGCCCGGGACCTCGGTGATCGACTACATCCTCGCCTACCTGCCGTGGACGCTGTTCAGCGTCGGCCTGGGGCTGCTGCTGTCGTTCCTGATCGGGATCGCCCTGGGGGTCCTGATCGCCTACAAACGCGGCCGCTGGATCGACCACCTGATCACCAACATCTCGTCCGCGCTGAACGCCGTCCCCAACTACATGTGGGCGATGCTGGTGATCGTGGTCTTCGGCGTCCAGCTGCGCTGGTTCAACGTCAGTTCGTTGCGGGGCACGCTCACCCCCGGTGTCCAACCGGGATTCACCGCCGAGTTCATCCTCGACGCGCTGACGCACGCCGCCCTTCCCATCACCGTCTACACCCTGACCTCCGTGGGAGGCTGGATCCTGCAGATGAAGTCCTCCACCACGCAGGTGCTCGAGGACGACTACGTGATCGGCGCGAAGGCCCGCGGCCTTCCCGGCTCCCGCATCCACATCAGCTACGTCGGGCGCAACGCGATCCTGCCGTTGTTCACCCAGTTCGCCGTCCAGCTGGGCTTCGTGGTCGGGGGCTCGACGCTGGTGGAGCAGATCTTCAAGTACGACGGCGTCGGGTACTACTTCTACGACGCGATCGTGGCCCGTGACTACCCCGTGGTCCAGGGCTTCATCCTGATCATCACGGTCTCGGTGGTGCTGGCCAACCTGATGGCGGATCTGCTCCTGTCCCGTATCGATCCGCGGATCCGAGTGGAAGGTGCCCGCTGATGAGCAACTCCCCGCTTCCCACCACCGATCCCACCGTCCTCACCGGGGCCCGGACTCCCCACCCCGGGAAGGGCCGATGGCGAAGCGCCCTCGGGGCCAGCGTGACGGGCACCGTCGGCGGAGTGGTGTTCCTCCTCATGTGCGTGGCCTCGCTGATCCTGCCGTGGTTCATCGAGGTGCCGGCCGCCAACTCCGCGCTGATCTACGCCCCGCCGTCGGCGGAACACTTCCTGGGCACCGACGCCGACGGGCGCGACGTCCTCACGATGATCCTGCTCGGCGGCCGCGACGTCATCATCGTCAGCATCATCTCGGCCACGGTGTCCACGGGCATCGCCGTCGTGCTGGGCGCGTTGGCCGCGTACCTGCGGGGCTGGGTGGATTCCCTGGTGATCCAGTTCACCGATTTCATGCTGACCATCCCCCAGTTCGCGCTGCTGGTGGTGCTGGCCGCCTACGTGCGTCTCGACAGCCCCGTGATGCTGGCGCTGCTGCTCGGGGTCCTCGGCTGGCCGGGGCTGCTGCGCGCGGTCCGGGCCCAGGTGCTCTCCCTGAAGGAACGCGAGTACGTGGAGGCGGCGCGCATCGTCGGTTTGTCGACACCGGTCATCATCGGCCGCGAGATCCTGCCGAACATGGCCAGCTACCTCATGATCCACTTCATCTTCGCGATGACGGGGGCGACGTACGCGATGGTGGGGCTGTACCTGCTCGGACTGGCGCCCATGACGGGAATCAACTGGGGAATCATGATCAACAACGCCTGGGCGAAGGGTGCGCTGTTCTTCACCAACGCCGCATGGTCGATCATGGCCCCGCTGCTCGTGGTGAGCGTGCTCCAGCTCTCCGCGATCTGGTTCGCGCGCACCCTGGAACAACTCCTGAATCCACGGCTGGCAGGGAAACAACAATGATGACTCCGACCACTGGTGCGAAGCCGCTGCTGGAGATCTCCGGGCTGGAGATCACCTACACGACGAACCGGCGGCCATCGACCGCAGTGAGGGACATCGACCTCACCTTGTACCCGCGGGAGACGCTCGTCCTCGCCGGGGAGAGCGGATGCGGCAAGACCACGCTGGCGCTGGCGATCCTGGGGTTGCTGCCCAAGGGCGGCGGCATCGCCTCGGGCAGCATCTCGTTCGAGACGAAAAAAGGCACCACCGTGAAACTCACGAGCCTCTCCGGGGAGGCGGAACGTGCCCTGCGCTGGACGGAGATGTCGGTCGTCTTCCAGGGCGCGATGAACTCGCTGAACCCGCTGCTCACCGTCAGGCAGCACTTCGTCGAGACGGCTCGCGCCCACGCGGGCAGCCCGAAGGGCGAGAAGCTCGAGGCGTGGATGGCCGAGCTTCTCGAAATGGTGATGCTGGAACCCAAACGGGTGCTCGCCTCGTATCCCCACCAGCTCTCCGGCGGGATGCGGCAGCGGGTGCTGATCGCCCTGGGGCTGCTGCTGTCCCCCCGCCTGGTGGTGCTGGACGAGCCGACCACCGCGCTGGACGTCCTGACCCAGAAGGCGATCATCACCATCCTGCGTTCGCTGCAGGAACGCATCGGGTTCTCGATGATCTTCATCACCCACGACCTGGCGCTCGCCGCGGAGATCGCGGACCGGGTGGCGGTGATGTACGACGGCCGCATCGTCGAACTCGGCACGGCCCGGGAGGTCTTCACGAGTCCCGGACACCCCTACACCCGCGCGCTGCTGGAGACGATCCCCCGCTGGGACGGCGAACCCGGCCGGCTGCGGACGATCAAGGAGTCGCTGGCCGACTACGACATCACCACCGACGAGGGCGCGGCCCAGCAGCTCACGCTGCGAAAGGACTCCGAGGTGTGGTTGAGCGAGACCCACCGCGTGGCCCACATCCCCAGGAAGCGTTCGGAAGGGCGGGCCGATGACTGAGAAGTTGATGGAGATCCGTGACGTCACGCAACGGTTCCGCAACGCGGAACGCGAGGTGGTGGCGGTCTCGCGGGTCAGCGTCCAGGTCGATGCCGGGTCGGTGACCTGCCTGGTCGGGGAGTCCGGTTCGGGGAAGACCACGCTGGCCAGGATCGCCGCGGGACTGGACAAACCCACCGCCGGCAGCATCCACTACCGGGGCCAGGACATCTCGCAGCTGCGGGGACCCGATTTCATGCGCTTCCGGCGAGAGGTGCAGTACGTGCACCAGGATCCCTACGCCTCGCTCAACCCGACCCGCACGGTGCTCAGCACGTTGCTCTCCGCCCTGGGTGCCCGGAGGAACCGGACCAGGCGGCGCGCAACGGAACTGCTCGAACGGGTGGAACTGACCCCGGCCGATCTGTTCCTGGAACGCTACCCCCATCAACTCTCGGGTGGGCAGCGTCAACGCGTGGCGCTGGCCCGGGCGCTGGCCACCGAACCGGCGTTGATCATCGCCGACGAAACCACGTCGATGCTCGACGCCTCGATCCGCGGCAGCATGATCAACCTGCTGTCGGAGCTGCGCGACGACCTTGGCGTCGGTTTCCTGTTCATCACCCACGACTTCACCCTGGCCAGGCATTTCGCCTGGCGGGGTCGCACCGCGGTGCTCTACCTGGGCGAACTGGTGGAGTACGGTCCGACCCCCGAGGTCATGGATGCGCCCAAGCACGCCTACACCAAGGCGCTCATCGACGCGCTTCCCATGATCAGGTTCGACGACGCCGATGTTCCCGATGGTGCGCCATGACGACGGGCGGCATGCCCCGCCAGGCGATTGCCGCGGGACTCACGATCACCCTCCTGGCAGGCATCTGCATGCTGCGGGTCCCAGCCGGTTCCGCAGCCTGGGTGATGTCGGTTCTTTCCCTCGCGGCAGGCGCGCTGCTGACCGGCTGCGGGGCCCTGCTCCTGCTTCTCGCCAGAAGATCCCCGGATCGCACAAGGAAAACCCCCCGAGCAAGAGAGGAATCATGACCCACACGACACCACGACGAGGGCTCGGTCGCTGCGTCGTTGCAGCGGTGAGCGCGGTAGTGGCCACGGCGATGCTGCTGACCGGCTGTTCCGCCGCCGGCCGCTCCCCCACCGGGAACAACGCCGCCAGCCGCAATTTCGGCGCGGACCAGTCCTTCGACCTGCCCCCCAAGGGCAACTTCCACACCCTTTCGGGCGTGACCGGTTCCATTCCCACGAACCTCGGCTACCTCAACGACATGATCATGCTGCCCGGCGGCATCTACAACTGGGAGAAGCAGCAGTACTACTACCTGCTCGCGGACGAGTCCTCCGCCCTCTCCCCTGACGGCCTCACCTTCAACTACAAGGTGCGTGAGGGACTGAAGTGGAGCGACGGCTCGGCCCTGACGGCGAAGGACGTGTACAACACGTTCGTGATGCGTTACGCCATGCAGCAGCCGGTGTTCAACTACATCAAGGACATCGAGCTGGTCGACGACTCCAACGTCAAGTTCACGCTGAACTCGCCAGCACCCATCGCCGTGTACTGGATCATGCGTGAACGGCCCGCCTCCAGCGCGCAGTACAGCTCGGTGGTCGAGGACGCCGCGGCGTTGTTCAAGAAGAAGGCGGCCCCCGACTCGGACGAGGCGAAGGCCCTGTCGGCGCGCATCGCGGAGGTCAAGATCGACCAGCCGATCGTGTCCGGTCCGTTCACGATCAACACCTCCACCATGACCAACTCGCAGTTGACGCTGACCCTCAACAACAACGGGTATCGCGCGGACAAGGTGGGCTACGACACCATCACGGTTCACAGCGGATCCACGGAGACCATCACCCCCCTGGTGCTCTCCGGTGACGTCCACTACGCCACGGACGGGTTCCCCGTCGCCACCACGAAACAGTTCGAGCAGCAGGGCTACACGATCCTGCGTCCCCCGACGTACACCGGTCCCGCCCTGTTCTTCAACTACAACAAACTGCCGGAGTTCAAGGACAAGCGCGTGCGTCAGGCCTTCGCTTTCTTCCTCAACCGCAACGAGATGGGCACGATCTCCCTCGGCGACTCCGGCAAGGGCGTCCGGTACATGACGGGCCTGTCGGACAACGCCATCGAGAAATGGGTGACCCCGGAGGCGGCCGGCAAGCTCACCGCCTACGATCTCGACGAGACGCGGGCCACGCAACTGCTGCAGGAGGCCGGCTGGACCAAGAACGGCAACCAGTGGGTCACCAGCGAGGGCAAGCCCGCGCAGTACGACCTGGTCTTCCCCGGTGACTACGTCGACTGGGCCGCCACGGGCCAGAGCCTCGCGGAGCAGGCCAGCGCCTTCGGCATCAAGATCACCCCGATCGGTGTGGATTCCAGCCAGCAGGAGGTCGACGTGCAGGATGGCAACTTCCAGTTGGCCATCCAGGCCTGGGGTGCGTCGAACCCGTTCCCGACGGACTCCTACAACGCGACGCTGATCAACTTCAACTACCCGATGCTCGGCGAGGGCAAGGGCACCGGTTTCGGTCTCCAGGTGGAGACCGACGTTCTCGGCCCGATGAACCTGGAGCAGGAGGTCCGTGACAGCGCGTTCGGCACGCCGGAGGAGCAGGTGGCGAAAACCACCCGTCTGGCGCAGGCCTTCAACGAGCTGCTGCCGGTGCTGCCGCTGGTTGAGCGATTCGGGAACAACCCCGTGGTCACCAACAAGGTGGCGGGGTTCCCCGAGAAGAGCGACTACTACATGAACTCGTTCTACTCCGACAACTTCGTCCCCGTCTTCTTCTACGAGGGGATGTTGTCGCCGGTCCAGTGACCGGTTTGTTCCACCTCAGAGCAGGGGGTGGTCGGGTTCGCGGCCCGGCCACCCCCTCAAAGCTGGTTGAGCCGGGGCGCGAGGAACGAGCGACCCGAGTCGAAACCACTACTGGTACCCGAAATACAGACCCGACCGCAGTCGCCACGGTTTCGACACGACCAGCTTCAGGGAGGGCAAAGCCGGTTGAGCCGGGGCGCGAGGAACGAGCGACCCGAGTCGAAACCACCCCGCGCCCGGTAGCCAGACCCAGCCCCAACACCCCGGACACGCGCAAGAGGTTTCGACACGACCCACTCACTGACACTCGCAGGCCGGCCCAACCGGCTTTGATCGGGGTTGGTTCAGCGGGCCTGTTCCACCCGGAGACTCACGCCGTCGCCGAGGTTGAGGACCGTTCCAATCGGGACCGTCACGGATTCGCCGTTCTCCAGCAGGTACGGTTCCTCGCCGTTGAGCTGGATGGTTGTGCCGTTGGTGGAGCGCAGGTCCGTGACTCGCGCGTCGCCGGGGCCTGCGGGTTCGATGAGCAGGTGGCTGCGGGAGATGTCGTTGCCGGGGCTGGGGACGCGCATCAGCGACGATCCCATGGGGCCGCGCGCCGCGTCGGGGGCACGACCGACCACCAGTCCTCCGACGACGTTGGAGAACTCGCCGGTGTTGACCTGCACGCCGATGCCGACGGGGCCGTACTGCTGCGGTTCCTCGACGTAACCCGCGCCGGGACGTTGGAACTGTGAGTCCTCGCTGTGGGCGGCCGCCATCTGCTGGGTTTCCGGCATGCTGACGGGTTGCAGCGGCTCGGAGACGGGTTGGGGTTGCTGCACGACGGGTTCGGGGAACTGGTGCTCGGTGTCGGGCAGCCGCACGAGCTGGTCGGGGTCGGTGGTCAGGTGCAGCGCCGAGGCTCCGACCGCTCCGACGATCAACGGCAGGTGGAGCAGCGCGTCGTATTCGAGGACCCCCATGTCGACGCGAAGCCCGCGGATGGTGCCCAGCGGTGCCTCGTGCCAGGTGAGCGCGCCCGACCCGTCGAGCGCGGTCTGGCCCGTCGCCATGTCAACGACGGAGATCCGCCCGCGCGCCAGCCCGTGCAGCGACCCGCCGTCCCAGACGAACGCCGCGAAGTCCGGCATCTGGTCCAGGGAATAGCCGCGCAGCACCTCGAGCAGTGACGCCAACGAACCGGCTCCCTGCATGTCCGTCCACAGCTGGTTCACTAGTACCGACATTTTCGGCGGCGCAGGCTGCATGATCGCAACCAGACGCGGTCCCGCCAGCACCAACCACTGGCCGGGTGTGTAGGTAAGCCGCCAAGGACCCAAAGGAAGCGACATCACTTCTCCCGTCGTCAGATTTCACCTCAGCCTAACGCCGGAAAGTGCACCAACGGAGCCGGAACACCCCCGCGCCGCCAAACAGGGGACAGAAATTGTCCTGTCAAGCACCTGCCGCGAGTGAAAGGACAAAGCTGGTTGAGCCGGGGCGCGAGGATAACGAGCGACCCGAGTCGAAACCACCCCACATCCGGCAGCCAGAACCCGACCACAAAACCCCGAACACCCACACCATGGTTTCGACACGACCAGCTCGCAGAGCGAGCAGGCCGGCTCAACCAACTTCAGGGAGGGCAAAGCCGGTTGAACCGGGGCGCGAGGAAACGAGCGACCCGAGTCGAAACCACCGGCGGCCAAACGACCAACCCGGCCCCGGCGGTTTTCAGGCCTTGGTGATCCTCACCTTGAGGCCGAGTTCCGGTTCCTCCGTGGTCGGGTCCTCGACGTCGCCCTGTTGCAGGTCGACGGCCAGGACCTCGTCGGCGATCAGGTCGGCGTGTTCGCGGATCGCCTCCAGCAGCTCCGCCCCGGCGGCGAGGCGCAGGAGGATCCGGTCGGAGACGTCGAGCCCCGACGACTTGCGGGCCTCCTGGATCACCCGGATCACCTCGCGGGCCCGGCCGGCGCGCACCAGCTCGGGGGTGAGTTCCAGATCGAGGGCGACGGTCTCGCCCTGCTCGTTGACCACGCTCCAGCCGTCGCGGGGACGTTCGGTGAGCAGCACCTCGTCGGCGGATACCTCCAGCGACTCGCCGTCGAGGTCGATCAGCGACCTGCCGAGTTCCCGCAGTTCCCGGGCGAGCCGGGACGCGTCGGCGGCGGCGATCGCGGCCGCGACCTTCGGGGTGAGTTTCCCGAACCGTTTGCCCAGGGCCCGGAAGTTGCCCTTGGCGGCGTGATCGACGAGATCGCCGGCGGAGGTGAACGACGCGATGTCCTGGACGTTCAGTTCGGCGCGCACCTCGGCGACGAGTTCCGCGGTCAGCTCCGCGAGGGCCGCCGTCGGCACGAGCATCCGTTTGAGCACCTGCCGCACCTTCATGCGCGACTCGGCGCGGGCCGCGCGACCCAGTTCCACGATCCGCCGGGCGGTGGCCATCGCACCCATGAGGCCGGCATCGATCAGTGACTCGTCGGCGACGGGCCAGCTGGCCAGGTGCACCGACTCGGGTCCGGTGGGGTCGGTGGCGGCAAACAGGTCCTGCCACACTCGTTCCGTGACGAACGGCATGATCGGGGCCATCAGCCGGGTGACGACATCGAGGGTTTCGTGGAGGGTGGCCAGCGCACCGGCCTCGCCCGCCCAGAAACGCCGCCGCGAGCGGCGCACGTACCAGTTCGACAGGTCGTCGACGAAACCGGCGAGCAGCGCACCGGCCTTCTGGGTGTCGAAGTCGTCGAGGGCGGCGGTGACGTCGCGGATCAGTTCGTTGGTGGCCGAGACCAGCCAGCGGTCGAGGACGTGCCGGTCGGCGACGGCGGGCACCGAGGCGCCCGGCTCCCACCCGGAGGCGCGCGCGTACAGCGACTGGAAGGCGACGGTGTTCCAGTAGGTCAAAAGCACCTTGCGGACCGTCTCGGCGATGGTGGCGTCTCCGACGCGCCTGGCCATCCACGGCGACCCGGAGCAGGCCATGAACCAGCGCACCGCGTCGGCGCCGTGGGTGTCCATCAGCGGGATGGGTTCCAGGATGTTGCCGAAGTGTTTGCTCATCTTCCGGCCGTCCTCGGCGAGGATGTGGCCGAGGCACACGACGTTGCGGTAGCTGGACTCGTCGAAGACGAGGGTGCCGACCGCCATCAGCGAGTAGAACCAGCCGCGGGTCTGGTCGATGGCCTCGCAGATGAAGTCGGCCGGGTAGTTGGCCTCCAGTTTCTCCGCGGAGCCGGGGACGTGCGGGTAGCCCCACTGCGCGAACGGCATCGACCCGGAGTCGAACCAGGCGTCGATCACCTCGGGCACGCGCCGGTAGGTGGCGCCGTCGCGGACGATCTCGACGTCGTCGATGAAGGGGCGGTGCGGGTCGAGGGAGCTGAGGTCGCGACCGGCCAGTTCGCCGAGCTCGGTCAGGGAGCCGACGCAGATCAGGTCGGTGGGGTCGTCGACGTTGCGCCAGATCGGCAGTGGCGTGCCCCAGTAGCGGCTGCGCGACAGGGCCCAGTCGATGTTGTTGTTGAGCCAGTCGCCGTAGCGTCCGTGTTTGATCGACTCGGGATACCAGGTGGTGGCCTCGTTCTGCGCCAGCAGCTGGTCCTTGATGCGGGTGGTGCGGATGTACCACGACGGCTGGGCGTAGTAGAGGAGCGCGGTGTGGCAGCGCCAGCAGTGCGGGTAGGAGTGGAGGTAGTCGAGCCTGCGGAACAGCAGGCCACGTTCTTCGAGGTTGGCGACCAGCGGCGCGTCGGCTTCCTTGAAGAAGACGCCGCCAACCAGCTTCACGGCGTCGTCGAAGGTGCCGTTGGCGCGGATCGGGTTGACGAACGGCAGGTCGTAGGAGCGGCACACGAGCATGTCGTCCTCACCGAAGGCGGGTGCCTGGTGCACCAGGCCGGTGCCGTCGGAGGTGGTGACGTAGTCGGCCAGCACGATGTAGTTGGCGGGGGCGGGGAACTCGACCAGGTCGAAGGGGCGCTGGTAGTCCCAGCGTTCCATCTCGGAGCCCTTGAACGAGCGGCCGCGCGTCCATTCCTCGCCCAGCACCGCGTCGAACAGCGGTTCCGCGACCACGAGGCTGCCCTGTTCGGGATGCGTGCCGACGACGTAGTCGACGTCGGGGTGCACCGCGATCGCCGTGTTGGAGACCAGCGTCCAGGGGGTGGTGGTCCACACCAGCAGGTCGGCCTGGCCGGCGAGCGGCCCGGAGGTGACGGGGAAACGCACGTAGACCGACGGGTCGGTGACGTCCTCGTAGCCCTGCGCGAGTTCGTGATCGGACAAGGTGGTGCCGCAGCGCGGGCAGTACGGGGCCACCCGGTAGTCCTCCTGCAGGAGGCCCTTGTCGAAGATCTGCTTGAGCGCCCACCAGCACGACTGCACGTACTCGGGGGTCATGGTGACGTAGGCCTCGTCGAGGTTCACCCAGTACCCCATGCGGCGGGTCAGCTCGGCGAAGGCGTCGACGTGCCGCAGCACCGATTCGCGGCACTTCGCGTTGAACGGCTCCACCCCGTAGGCCTCGATGTCGGGTTTGCCGGAGAAACCGAGTTCCTTCTCGACGGCGAGTTCAACGGGCAGGCCGTGGCAGTCCCAGCCAGCCTTGCGGTCGACGCGGTAGCCCTGCATCGTCTTGAAACGCGGAAACAGGTCCTTGAAGACGCGGGCCTCGATGTGGTGCGTCCCGGGCATGCCGTTGGCGGTCGGCGGGCCCTCGTAGAAGGTCCACGGTTTGCCGTCGCGGGTGCTCTCGAGGGACTTCGCGAAGGTGTCGCGTTCAGTCCACAGGGCGATGATCTCGCGCTCCAGGGCGGGGAAATCAACGGTTGCGGGGACTGCGTTGTAGGAACTCATCGGTACCTCGGTTGTTGGCTGAACGAACCGGAGGGACGAGCCGGAACCCGCGGTACCACCCTCCTTGGACGCGCTGGGCGTCCCACTCGATTGTCGATCGCGGCCGGGTCTAGTGAGCTTGCGCCGTTCTTCCGACAGCTCCGGGGTGATGGCCCCATCAATGCCTTGCGATGCGGGAACAAGTATGCGCGAGACATCCGAATCGGGCAATTCGAGGGGCTCCTTCTCCTCTGAAGCTGGTTGAGCCGGGACGCGAGCACCCTTCCAAAGCCGGTTGAGCCGGGGAGCGAGGAACGAGCG
>CAJPNZ010000008.1 GCA_905372155.1 Propionibacteriaceae bacterium | reverse complement strand
CAGCTCGGGCTCGCGATGGATCGGCACGCCAGAAGCGGTCGAACACGCGACTGGAGAGCTCCGCCTGGAATCCGATTCCGTGGTCACGGACCGTGACGGCAACGGCCTCCTCGTCAGAGGCCACCGTCACATCGATGGGGCGCCCTTCTCCGTGGTCGATGGCATTGGTCAGTAAATTCCGGACGATGCGGCGGATGCGGCGGGCGTCCAGTTGCGCGGAGGCGGCACCGTCCAGGTGCAGCCGCAGTTCGCTCCCCTGGGAGTGGGCGAAGGTTTCCTGGGCCTGCACCTCGGATGCGACCAGCGTCCCCAGATCAACCTCATCCAGCTCCAGAGCCGCCACCCCGGCATCAAAACGCGATATCTCCAGCAGGTCCGCCAGCATGGAACTGAACCGCTCAATCTCCGTGTTCATCAGCTCCACGGTTCTTCGCACTTTCGGAGGAAGCTCCCCGCGCTCCTCGTAGAGCAGGTCGGAAGCCATCTTGATGGTGGTCATCGGGGTACGCAACTCATGGCTGACATCACTGACGAAGCTTCGTTGCACCGTTGAGAGTGTCTCCAGTTCCCGGATTCTTTGCTGCAGGTCCGAGGCCATCTCATTCATCGAGATCGCCAGCGAGGCAAGGTCGTCGGTTCCTCTGACGGGCATTCGTTCATCCAGCTGACCGGATGCCAGGCGCCGAGCCGTGCGGCCGGCCTTGCGGACGGGCCTGACCACCTGCAAGGTCACAAGGTAGGCGATGGCCGTCAGGCCGAGCAGAAGGGCTGCGCCGGTGGTGTAGACCGCACGTTGAATGTCCCGAAGCGTAGTCACTTCACTCGTCATGGGGAAAACGTAGTAAACGGGAAACCGTTCACCGGCGGAGGTGATCAAGGTGGTGCCCACGACGACCCCTGGCTGCCCCGCTTCCTCCCTGGAAATGACGACCTGTGTCGCCGCGATGTACATTCCGTCCCGACCAGTCACCTGTTGGCGCAGTTCGGGAGGCACGGAATCCAGCCCGATTCCCGACGACGACGACAACACTGAAGCAGGCCCCTCGACGATGACCAGGTACTGGGCGGCCTGCGCCCCGGCAAGCTCCACCAGCCGGCTGAGCTGCTCGTAGGTCGCCGTCCCCAACCTCTCGGGGTTCTGCAGCTGTCCCTGCATGAAGTGATGCATCCCGACCGCCTCCCGGATGGATGCTGTTCGCTTCGTGGCGACGATCCCCGCTGTCGCCTGCTGCACCAACAACACTCCCGCCAGGACCAACACCGCACAGGACGCAGTGAAGGTGGTCAGCAGTATCCGTAGAGGTAGCGAACTCCACCAGAGCCTCGCCAGCTTCCGATGGCCTCGCTCACCAGGGCTGCGATTCACCGGCCCGGTATCCGATCCCTCGAACGGTCACTATGATTTCCGGGTGTTCGGGATCCTTCTCCACCTTGGACCGCAGCCGTTGCACGTGCACGTTCACCAGCCGCGTGTCCGCGGCATTGCGGTACCCCCACACCTCATCGAGCAACGCCTCCCGGCTGAACACCTGGGAAGGACGTTTGGCAAGAGCGAGCAGTAGGTCGAACTCAAGTGGCGTCAGTGAAAGCGTCACAGGGCCACGTTTGACGGTGTGCGCGGTGGTGGAAATCACGAGATCGCCGATGGTCAGCTGATCGGCTCCGGGATCCGCGCTGACACGACGCAACCGAGTGTGAATTCGGGCCAGGAGTTCCTTGGCCTTGAAGGGTTTGGCAACGTAATCATCCGCCCCGGCCTGCAACCCCGCAACTACGTCGTCGGTCTCGGACTTGGCCGTGAGCATCACGATCGGCACCCCCGACTCAGCCCTCATGTCCCGGCAGACGCTGACCCCGTCACGTCCAGGGAGCATCAGGTCGAGCAGCACCAGATCCGGTCGACATTCACGCATCGCCGGGAGCGCTCCCGTTCCCGTGGCGCAGTGGACGGTGTCGAACCCTTCCTGTCGCAGCACGATCTGAAGCATCTCGGACAAGGCAGAATCATCATCCACGATCAGGATCAGAGCACGATTCCGGTTCTCGCCCAACACCGGCCTCCTTTCCCGAACTGGCCTCCATGGTACGTGGAACGGACAACCACTTCAGACAACCTTGCTGGTGAAGCCGCTCAGTTCCATTCGGGATGTCCAGTCCAGGTCGACCAGAACCCCGGCCTGCCACCGATCCGCCGAAGCACTCGACGCCACAGCTCTTCCGGAGTGCCGAAGACCTCTTCGGCCGCGGCTTGGCTCCTGAACCAGGAACCTCGTAGAAGTTCGCCAACGAGCTGCCCCGCACTCCAACCTGCCAGCCCCACATATATGCGGATGTGGACGTAAGTGCCCTGCACCAGCTCGACCGGAGTCTCCAGGTCCAGCACCCCCACATCCCCGAACAGACGTCGCCATCCGGGTGGTTCCTCCCATGGACTGCGGACCTGGGCCAGGCCGAGCGCTGTTTGCCTGGAGACTGGTCCACCCTCGAAGAGTTTCGCGGGCGGCGTGAGCAGATCACTGAAATGCTCCAGGGAATCAACCATGGGAACCTCACCCATCCTGTGGAGGCAAACCCCAAGGCTGCCTTCCTCGTTGTGTTCCAACAACAGCACGACGCTGCGGTCGAAGTATCCTCCTCGACCCGGCTCGGTTGCGATCAAGAGTTGTCCTGCCGCTGGTTCGCCCAGTTCCATACCCTCATTCTCGCAGGATCGTTACGATCTTCACATGAGCTGGGTTGAACACGCGATCTGGTGGCACATTTATCCGCTCGGGCTGTGCGGAGCCCCGATTCGGGAGCCCGACACTGCACCGGGCCCAAGGCTGAGACGTCTACTCGGCTGGCTCGATTACGCCGTCGAGCTGGGATGTTCCGGTCTACTGCTCGGTCCCATCTTCGCATCACAGTCCCACGGTTACGATTCGCTCGACCTGTTCCGCATCGATCCCCGTCTGGGGGACGAGGCAGACTTTGCCGAGCTCGTCTCACAATGCCGGGAGCGGGGGCTTCGCATTCTCCTGGATGGCGTCTTCAGTCATGTCGGCTCGGAACATCCTGATGTGAGGCACGCCCTCACACAGGGGCCTGGATCACCGGCCGGGAAGCTGTTCGACATCGACTGGCAGCACCCCGGCGGCCCGAGGCCCCAGGTCTTCGAGGGACATTCCTCCCTCGTCCGCCTGAACCATTCCAGCCAGGAGGCCGTGGATCTGGTGGTCCGGGTGATGGACCACTGGCTGGACCGCGGCATCGACGGGTGGCGTCTCGACGCCGCCTATTCCGTCCCTCCTGGGTTCTGGTCCAGGGTGGTGGAAAGAGTACGACCCCGCCATCCCGATGCCTGGTTGCTCGGGGAGGTGCTGCACGGCGACTACTGCGCGTTCGTTGCCGAGTCCGGCATCGACTCCGTGACCCAGTACGAATTGTGGAAGGCCATCTGGTCCAGCATCAACGACCGCAACTTGTTCGAACTGGACCATGCCCTGGGCCGCCACAACCAGTTTCTCGGTTCCTTCATCCCGAACACCTTCGTCGGCAACCACGATGTCACCCGCATCGCCAGTCGAGTGGGGCTCGATGGGACTGTCACCGCGCTGGCGGTCCTCATGACCGTCGCGGGAATACCGTCGATCTATTACGGCGACGAGCAGGCCTTCGTCGGCGTCAAGGAGGAACGTCTCGGCGGGGACGACGAAATCCGCCCTGCTCTTCCCGAATCTCCTGCCGCACTCGCCCCTTGGGGCCGTCCGGTGCTGCGGGCACACCAAGAGCTGATAGGGCTGCGCAGACGACATCCTTGGCTAGTCAAGGCCAGCACGGAGACCCTTCACCTGGAGAACCAGCGGATCGTCTATCGCAGTTCCGCCGCGGACGGCTCCACATCCCTGGATGTGGAGATCAACTTGTCACATTCCCCGCGCGCGGCCATTCGCGACGCGACGGGACGGGAATTGTGGCATCAGTAGAGGAGCAAAAAGGTGCCCCCGGCCTTGGTCGGGGGCACCTTCGTGACATGACTCGGTGGAGATGGCGGGAATTGAACCCGCGTCCTTGAAAGGCGAACCAGGGATTCTCCGGGCGCAGCTGACCAAGCGGTCTACTCGGCCCCTGCACTCACGTCAGCAAGTTGCAGCCGGGCCCAGTTCCAGTTGAGTCCCGAATCGCCCCTGGAACACAGACGATTCAGCAAGCCTTCTGAAATGAGGCCAGGCACCGGGAGGAAGGCGCCCCCGGGCGTGACCCTTCGATCGCTGATCAGGCAGCGAGAGCGAAGTCAGTGCGGTTGTTGTTGGCACTTATTGGTTTCCGTGCAGCGTTAACGAGACAAGCACGGTTCCTCGGCCCGCTTCTCCTCGAACTACCGTCCAAGTCGAAACCAGTCATCCCCTCTTGAGTTGTGCAGGTCCCAGTCTAGCCCATCCCAACGTCACCCGCGATCCTCCGACGGGCGCATCAGCATCAGTCGTTCGACGACGGCCGTCGATTTTTCACCCGTGACTGATCGGATGGCCAACCAGAGCGTCATCAGACCCCAGGCGATGAAACCCAGTAGCAGGAGCACAGGAGGCGCCCAGTTCGATGCGACGAGGATGCTCGCGATCACCCCGTAGATCAGTGCACTGAACTGGAAACACATGGCGCGCGAGGCCTCGATGGCGATGCGACTTCCCGGTGGCGCCAGGGTCCGCCCAAGAGCAGGAGCCAGAAACATGGTCGGAAGGGTCGCGAGGTGAAGGAAAGCGGCCACCAGGTTTTGTACACCGTCGTGAACGGGATGCCGAACCGCCGGGGTGCTCGGGAACATCCCGGCCACCCGGGCCAGACCCTGCAATGATGCGTTCAGGTCTGCCCGGGTCTGGGCGGTCAGGGCCATTCCCAGTCTCTGCTCGAACAGTTCGTCACTCAGGCCGCCTGATGCGTAAACCCGTTGCAGGTATTCCACGGCGCGGTCGCGTTGCACATCCGTGACCGCGGTGAAAAGACTCGGATCGGTCATACCCTCCATGTTGCCCCATGAGCCGCCACATTCCACCGGGGTTAGCCCTGAACTCTCCCCGGTACCCATGCAGCGGTCAACGCCGCCCGCCACCCAACCGATTGCGAGCCCGCAACGCCCGCTGGGCTTCACGGTTCGCGTCACGTTCCGCGATGCTCTGCCGCTTGTCCCAGTCCTTCTTGCCCGTGGCAACAGCGATCTCGACCTTGGCATAGCCGTCCTTGAAGTAGATCGACAGTGGGACGATCGTCCTTCCCGTCACCCCCGTTTCCTTGGCCAAGCGGGTGATCTCCTTGCGATTGAGCAGTAGTTTGCGAGAGCGCTTGGCAGCGTGGTTACGCCAGGTCCCGAACTCGTACTCGGGAATGTTGACGTTCCGCAGCCACACTTCACCGTCGTCCACGGTGGCGAAAGCCTCGGATAGGGAGACACGTCCCATCCTCAAGGTTTTGACCTCGGTTCCAGTGAGCACGAGCCCAGCTTCGTAGGTCTCGCCGATCTGATAGTCATGGCGAGCCTTCTTGTTCTGAGCGACTAGCTTGCGTCCGGTTTCCCTAGGCATCCCGTAATGATGCCACGTTGGGATTCAGCTGAACCAGCGGGACATCGGATTGGTCACGGAACCGTTCTCCCAGACCATGAGGTGCAGGTGGCAGCCGGTCGAATAGCCGGTGGTTCCCACGTACCCGATGACCTGTCCCTGACTCACGTGATCCCCGACCGAGACCACGTAGCTGGTGGCGTGGTTGTACCCGGTGGTCACGTAGGTACCGCCCTTGCTTCCATGATCTATCATGAGGCGGTTTCCGTACCCGGCGTTGAAGTATCGCTCGGACACCACACCATCACCAGCGGCGCGGATCGGCGCCCCACAGCCGGCCGCGAAATCGGTGCCATCGTGCAATTTGCTGTAGCCCAGAACGGGGTGAACCCGCATGCCGTAGGGAGAGCTGATGGCACCGTCCACCGGGCGAATGAAACCGCTGCTGGAAGAAGAGCCCTTGTTCGAACCGGACGAAGAGCTGGAAGAGGAACCACTCTGCTGGGAGGAGCGCTCACGAGCCTGCCGTTCCTCCTCCTCACGTTTCTGCTGGGCGATACGCTCCTGAATACGCCGGTCGACGTCATTGGACTCACTCTCCAGCTCGCTCTGACGACCCTTCTCCGCCGTAAGTTGAGAATCGGCCTTCTCCTTGGCGGCGTCGCGCTGGGAGACCTTATCCGCAACCTCGGCGCGCTTCGCCTTCGCGGCTTCCTCGGCTGCCTTGGAGGTTTCAAGTTGTTCGGCAGCCACCTTGCGCGCCTCGGCAGCTGATGCCTCGGCCTCATCGGCCTCCTTCTTCGCCGCGTCCAGCTGGAATCGCCGTGAGGTCAGTTCATCCAGCTCGAGTGCGCTGGAACTGAACAAGGTGTCCGCCAATTGGGCCCGCTGGTTCATGTTGCCGATGCCGACATCGTTGAAGAGGACTGAAAGCTCCGCCAACCCGCCGTTCTGTTGGGTGATCACCGTGATCTCCTCGGATGTGCGGGCGTCCACGGAGTCATAGGCTGCCTGGGCGGCGGCCACGGCGGCCTTCGCCTTCTTGGCCCTGGTCTCCGCGGCGGTCAGTTCCGAGGCGCGTTGGGTGTCCAGTTCCTTGGCGGCCGTGAGATTGTTCTCTGCTTCGGACAGCGAGGTCTCGGCAGCGGCCAGTTCCGTCTTGGCGGCCTCGAGGGCACTCACCGCATCGGTGAGTTCCTTGGATGCGCCCTCCACCACCGACTTCTGGGCCTCGATCTGTGAGTCCAGTTGATTTCGTCTGTCGTCCAGGTCGTCCGCACCGGCCCGGGTCGCGAGCGTGCCGAGCATCGTGACGCTCAGCAACGAGACAACCAGAACACGTGCGATTCGGTTGAGGATTGGGTTTTCGGGTAGATGGGGAAGAGCCCGATTCACCTTGATCTCCTTACGCGTCAGATTCTTAGATACCTTCTGGTTGCCAGCAGCGTTGGAATGATCGACAGAGCAACACCAACCACTGCTATGTAGATGATGGCATTAAACACATGCTCAGGGCCAATCCAAGCTATAGCAGGGAGTGAGGGTTTCGCTGCATTCTCGATCAATAGATAATAGGTAATTGCAATTGAGCCAGACGAAATGAGGACGCCGATCAGGCCTGCGATGAGGCTTTCCAGCAGGAACGGCAGCAGGATGTAAAAGTTGGAGGCCCCGACCAGACGCATGATCCCAATCTCACGTCGCCGCGTGAAGGCCGCCATCCGGATGGTGGTCGAGATCTGCAGGGCAGCCGCGAACAGCAGCAGGACACTCATGCCGATCGTCGCCCACTGGAGTCCTCCCAGAACTTTGAACACGGGATCGAGGACGCTTTTCAGGTCCCGCACGTTCTGGACCCCTTGAAGCCCCTGTGCCTCACTCACCACGCCCTTGTAGTTCTCAGGATTGTTCAGTTTGACGCGAAAGGAGTCCTGCATCTGTTCGACGGTGCGGGACGCGAGGACCGGCGAGTCCTTGAACACCCTCTGAAACTCCTTGAAGGCCTCTTCCTGGGTCTCGTAGAAGACCTCCTTGACCTCGGGGTTGGACTTCAGCGCGGATTCAATCGCTTCGCGCTGGGCGTCCGTGGTGGCCTTTCCCGGCTCGCAGGTACCTCCTGTGCTGCGTTCGACGCACAGAAACACAGAAATCTCAACCTTGCCGTACCAACGGTCCTTGACCAGATCCACCTCCATGGAAGTGAGCATGCCAACCCCAAAGAGCGAGAGAGAAACCGACATGGTGACTATGACCGCTATGGTCATCGCCATGTTGCGCTTCAATCCGGACCAAGTTTCCCGAAACGTGTGCCGCATTTGATTCTCCCGGTTTCTCAGTTGACGCCGTAGACGCCCTTGGCCTGGTCGCGCACGAGTTCGCCTGTGCGCAGCTCCAGGACGCGACGTCGCATCTGATCCACGATCGAGGAATCGTGGGTGGCCATGATCACTGTGGTCTCAGTCCGATTGATCCGGTCGAGCAACTTCATGATGCCGACGCTGGTCTCCGGATCGAGGTTTCCCGTCGGCTCATCCGCGATGAGAATTTTTGGACGGTTCACGAATGCCCGCGCGATGGCGACCCGTTGCTGCTCCCCCCCCGACAGTTCCTCGTTCAGTCGGTTCTCCTTCCCCTCCAGACCGACGAGTCGGAGGGTCTCCGGAACCACTTCACGGATGACGCGGGACGGCTTGCCTATCACCTGCAGGGCGAAGGCCACGTTCTCATAGACGGTCTTCCCCGGAAGCAGGCGGAAATCTTGGAACACCGTACCGATCTGGCGACGCAGCGCGGGCACCTTCCACTGGTTGAGGGTGGAGAGGTTCTTGCCCGCGACGTACAAGGTTCCCTTCGTCGGCCGGTATTCACGCAGAATGAGCCGGAGGAAGGTTGACTTCCCGGATCCCGACTGACCCACGAGGAAGACGAACTCACCCTTGGCTATCTCAAGGTTGATGTTGCGAAGTGCCGGGCGATCCTGCCCGGGGTAGAACTTCGTGACGTCCTCGAAAGTGATCACAGTGCTGCTCCGACCGACTAGGGGAAGTTTCCTGAGAGTATCTCAGGACACGGCCTGTAGCAGTTAACCACGCCCTACCTGACCTGCCCAACCAACACGCCGCGGCCAGTCGATCCTGGTTGAGAGTCTCGTCCGGGGAAGAACCCCCGAGGCGCGGCCAACCACCGACACACGGCAGACCCGGATGCGTACGTGAGACAAACGGTGGGCTGGACCGGCGTGGCGGCGCGGCGCCTCAGCCCGACGAGGCCTCTGTCTCACGTACGGGTATCGCCCTTCCACTTGCTACTTGGCGTCAGCCCTGCTCTTTTTGCGCCACCGGATACCAGCATCGATGAAACCGTCGAGGTCACCATCGAAAACCGCATCAGGATTTCCCACCTCGTACTCGGTGCGCAGGTCCTTGACCATCTGGTAGGGATGCATCACGTAGGAGCGCATCTGTGCCCCCCAGGAGTTCCCCCCGTCGCCCTTGAGCGCGTTCATCTCCTTTTCACGTTCCTGCCGGGCCAGTTCCAAAAGCCTCGACTGGAGCACGCGCAAGGCCGCCGCCTTGTTCTGCAACTGCGACTTCTCGTTCTGACAGCTGACGACCACACCGGTGGGCAGATGCGTGATGCGCACAGCCGAATCCGTGGTGTTGACGGACTGTCCACCGGGCCCCGAGGAACGAAAAACATCGACCCTGATGTCGGCTTCCGGGATGTCGATGTGGTCGGTTTCCTCGGTGACGGGCAGCACCTCGACACCAGCGAAGGAGGTTTGCCGACGCCCTTGGTTGTCGAACGGGGAGATCCGCACAAGACGATGAGTGCCCTGCTCCACGGAGAGCGTGCCGTAGGCGAAAGGCGCCTTGACCGTGAAGGTGGCAGACTTCAGGCCTGCCTCTTCCGCGTAGGACGTGTCGTACACCTCGACGGTGTAACCGTGACGTTCCGCCCACCGCAGATACATGCGCATCAGCTTCTCCGCGAAATCCGCGGCATCAACCCCTCCGGCCTCGGCGCGAATGGTGACCAGCGCATCCCGGGAGTCATACTCGCCGGAGAGCAGGGTACGCACCTCGAGTGTCTCGATGTCCTTGGCGAGCCGGTGAAGTTCACACTCAACATCGGTTCGCGCTTCAGCGTCGTCCTCCTCGACGGCCAGTTCGAGCATGACGGCGGCATCGTCGAGACGGCCTCGCAGCGCCTCGAGACGCTCAACCTCGGCCTGTCTCGCGGAGAGGGTCGAGGTGACCCGCTGGGCGTTGTCCTGGTCATCCCAAAGATCGGGAGCAGCCACCTCCTCCGCGAGCCGCGCTATCTCAGCGCGCAACCCCGGCAGGTCAGCCACCGCCTCGATGGATTCCAAGGACCTGCCGAGCTGGTCAATCTGGGTCATGAGGTCTGCATCAGCCACAAGCGGGCATTCTACCGCCTTGTGCCTGTACCGATGGCTGGTTGAATTGGTGTCCCCGGAGAAAGGAAGCACGATGGCTGCGACGAAAACTCGTCTCAAGGCCGAGCTGGCGAGAGCGCTGCGAGCAAAGGACGAGTTCACCAAGTCCACGATCCGCATGATGCTGGCCGCCATCACCGTCGAGGAGGTGGCCGGCAAGGTGGCGCGCGAGCTGAGCGACACCGAGGAACTGGCCGTCATCACGAAGGAACGCCGCAAGCGTCTCGATTCAGCCGCAACGTATGCCGAGGCCGGACGCCCGGAACTCGCCGAGAAGGAGAACGCCGAGGCGGAGTTCATGGCCGGCTACCTACCCGCCCCGCTGACCGATGAGGAGCTGAACGCTCTTGTCGAGGCGGAGGTTGCGAAAGTGAGAGCCGACGGCGAAACGCCCTCCATGAAGCACATGGGTACCGTCGTGAAGGCCGTGAATGCCGCTGCGGCAGGCCGCGCTCCGGGAGCCGAGGTGGCGGCCCGCGTCAAGGCGATGCTGCTGGGCTGACTTGGCCCGGGCCCGTCCCTTTGCCACAATGGGCGAGCCCGGGGCGCATAGCTCAGTTGGTCAGAGCACCTGCCTTACAAGCAGGGGGTCGGGGGTTCGAGTCCCTCTGCGCCCACGGGGTCATCGTGCACCGGTCACGCCGGCGCCCCATCGCCGGAAAACGAACCCCGGGCTCAGATCCCCGCGCATCCTCACCTTCTCGGGAGGATCCCGATGCACCCGGTCCGAGATCCGAAAGGGTTCGATCCGGATGCGACACATGACGAAGGCTCTCGGGGGGACCTAGACTGGCCTTTTGGAACAGCCGTGGCGGGAAGGGGAAACGGATGACGGACGATTCGTCGTGGTCCACCGGTCCCCGCAGGTCAGCTGATCAGGGAGCACCGGCCAGGCACGCCAGGACGGTTGATCCCGCTCCGACCCGGGGACGTCATTCGTTTCCCGAAACCGATTTCGACCCGGAACCCGCGCGCAGGGGCGCCCGCCGATTCGCGGACCCGGAACCCGAGCGGTGGGATGAACCGGATCACAACCCGTTCGACGGCACGGGATCGTCACGAATCGAGAGCCGAAGACACCAGGAAGCCTCCCATCCCTCCTGGATAGAGCCCAGCAGACCGCAGCCCAAGCCCGAGCCCATCTCCGATTTCTGGTCGGTGGCCGAGGCGCGAAGCCGGGCCTCGGCGGTCGATGCAGAACCCGATCCTCCGATACACAGCACTCCAGAGCCTTCCTCACCTGCCTCCCCGGTCATGACCTATGAGGACGCCACCCCGGCCCGGGCTGCCGGTCCCGTTCTTCTGGGCAGGCTGAAACGAATCGGGCTTGCCGTCCTGGCAGGGGTCCTGGCCATCGCACTGGGCATCACCACATGGTCCTGGGTCACCCGCGGCACGTGGGAACTCGAATCCCTCTGGCCATTCGGAAACGCCGCTTCCCCGGAGCCACAGGAATATCCGGATCCTGAGAACACCAAGGACGCGAAACCCGCCAGCACTGAACAGGTCCTCGACGACACAAAATTCTCCGTCCCCGCGGGATGGAGCGAGTACGTCAATGATCAGCAACCACTGCCCGAACCGGGCCGCCTGGTGACGAGGCTCTTCCACGCCGACACCGGGGTCCTCCTGCAGGTGACTTCGGTGACTCCCAAAAGCAAGCTCAGCGACTTGGCCTCAGCCTGTAACATAGTGTCGGCCGAAACGCAGAAACAGTTCAAGGACATCACTGCCACAGAGGCCATCGCGGTCGGCATCAACCAAACGCAGGGAGCAGGGTTCACGTGCGGCTTCCACGGAACCCGGCTCAGGGACGACGTGCCCAACACGGTCACATTCATCTTCCTGCTGCGAGCCAGCGACAACCACGTCCTGACTCTGCGCAGCATCGTTCCGGATTCTGTCAGCGGGGGATCTGCCGCACGTCAGGAACTGGCGGGCATGAACTGCACCGCCAGCCTCAACTTCGGGGTCACCCTTCCCTTCTGCTGACGAACAGGACCCACCCCGGTCATTTCTGGCCGGGGCGGCGGCTCAGGATGTCAAAGGGTTTGCGCAGGGAACGCCACCATTGGGTGTGGGGGCGCATGTTCTCCCAGTCCATGTCATCGGTCACGTCACGAAGCGGGGCGAACAGGCCCTCGACCCCGGCGTGCGCGGCCGCGTACTCGGTTTTGCCGTCGCGCAACTGACGGTCCAGGTATCCGACGGCGTTCCAGGCCAGCCGGGTGGCATTGATGCGGTCGAACGGCGAGGGCGTACCTCCCTGCTGCAGGTGTCCGACCACGGACTCCCGCACGGAGAACCGTCCGCTCCCCTCCGCCTCGTAGAGTTTGCTCAAAACCTCGGTGGTGTAGTGCTCGCTGGTTCCCTCCCCCACCACGGCCAAGTAGAAGTTCCGCCCGGAGTCGAAGGCGTCGACGAGGGCCTTGATGTCGGTCTCCAGCTCGGTCAGGGTGATCCCGGTCTCAGGTAGGTACGCCTTCTCGGCTCCCCCGGCCAGGCCCCCGACCAGCGGCAGAAAGCCGCAGCCGCGTCCCATGGTCTCCACGATGAACGCCCGCTTGCTGGCCGAGGCGCTCATCCGCAGCATGTCGATCGCATTCACCACCGTGTTGAGGGCCGTGTCCGCCCCGACCGCCATCGCCCAGCCCGGGAGATTGTTGTCGATGCTAGCCGGCACCACCGCGACCGGAATGTTGAAAGCGGGGTAGCGCCGACGTTCCCGTTCCATCAGGTCGACCGACGCGTAGGCGTGGTAGCCGCCCATCACCAGGAGGGCATCCACCTGATGGTCCTCCAGTTGACGCGCCATCGAGTAGAGCTCGGACTCCGACGGGACGTAGCGTCGGGTCCCGAAATCTGCTCCCCCGGTGTGTGCCATGCCCTCAACATCGGCCCAGCTGACATCGTCGAAGTTTCCCTCGATCAGGCCGGGCATTCCACCGCGCACCGCCAACATCTGGTATCCGAGGTCGATGCCGGAGCGCACCGCGACCCTGGCCAGCTGGTTCATGCCCGGGGCCAACGCCCCGGCGTGCATGATCGCGATCCTCCTGCCCGCGGGATCCGCCACCGATGGCCGCGCCTCGGTGATGGCCCGGTAGATGTCGATCATCATCTGGAACCCGGGGCCACGCGACGAGATGGCGGCTTCATAGTCGCCCTCGGCGATGTAGTCGGCGATCCTGCGGGTGGCCACCACAGAGGCCAGCAGAGGTCGTGTCCCGATCCGGTCGCTGTGCACGCCGACGAGAACCGGTTCGGTCTCGGTGCCGGCGCCGAGCACCTCGGAAACGGCCTCGACGCCGCAGGCGGTCGCCATCCAACGGTCGTATGCCGAGGGTTTCCCGCCGCGCTGGACGTGCCCCAGGATCGTGATCCGGGCATCCTCCCCGCTCTTGTCCTTGAGGATGTCGCGGATGCGGTTCGCCGTGATCGGCTCACCCTGCCGGTCCGCAGCGCCCTCGGCGACCACGAGGATCGAATCGCGTCTCCCGGCCCGCCTGCCCCGGCCGAGGACATCGACCATGCGGTCCTCCCAACCGTCCCGAGGCGGGGATTCCGGCAGGAAGGTGTAGTCCGCGCCACCCGCTATGGCGCTCATCAACGCCAGGTAACCGCAGTTGCGTCCCATCACCTCGATGATGAAGGTCCTCTGGTGCGACTCCGCTGTCGCGGAGATGGCGTCTATCGCCTCCGTTATCCGGTGCAGCGCGGAGTCGGTCCCGATGGTCATGTCGGTGCCAACCATGTCGTTGTCGATCGAACCGGCGAGCCCCGCGATCTGGAGGACGGGGTGGCGTTCGGCCATTTCCGGCCCCACCTCTCCGCTGTTCACCAGCTCCGCCAGCAATTCACCCCATTCCAGACGCAGCTGGCGGGTACCGGTGAGCGACCCGTCGCCTCCTATCACGATCAACCGGTCGATGCCGGAGGCCACGAGGTTCTTCACCGCGGTCCTGCGTCCCTCGCGGTCCCGGAACTCGAGGCAGCGCGCCGTCCCGATGACGGTGCCGCCCTTGTTCAGGATCCCGGAGACGTCGTTCCACCCCATCTGTTTGATGTGATCGCCACCCGTGACGGCTCCCTGCCAGCCCTCCTGGATGGCGAAAACCTCCGCGCCCGCCTGGATCGCTCCCCGCACGATCGCACGCACTGCGGCATTCATTCCTTGGGCGTCCCCACCCGAGGTGAGCACGCCGATTCTGGTCCTGACGGTCATTTCCACGCTCCCTCCGAGGTGGGTGTCAACGTCGAGCGGTTCCCTTGGGGCGAACCACCTTGTGAGCCTGCCAGTCCGGCGACACGTTCGCGGAACTGGTCAGGGACAGGCCCGCGGTGGCGGTTCCCTCGGCCAGGTCGCTCGGAGCGACGTACCCGGGCCTGCCGACCTTCGGGGTCAGCAGCCAGATGAACCCAGTGGCTGCCAGATCCTTCATCGCATCCACCAGGCCGTCAACCACATCGCCGTCGTCGTCCCTCCACCAGAGAACGACCACGTCCACCGCTTCTATGGCGTCCTCGATCATGTCTGCGTCAATGGCATCCATGATCTCGTCGCGCAGCTCGGGGTCGGTGTCCTCGTCCCACCCCAGTTCCTGGACCACCATGCCGGCGTCCAACCCGAGCAATTCGGCTCCCCGAGCGGCGGTCACGACACTTCCCCTTGAATTATGTGTCCCACGGGACCTAGCCTGCCAGATCCCCCGGGCCCTGTGCACCCGGGGGATCAGATCGTTTCAGGTCCAAGGCCTCACTCGGCGTCCCCGGTCTTCCCGGAGGTCCCGGCGGTGACGTCGTCGAGACGGTACCGCTGAGCGGCTTCCAAGGGCCATTCACGGGGCACCTCACCCTTCAGGGCCAGTTGCTGCAACACCGCGACGGCGATGGAGGGACCGTCGATGTTGTAGTGGCGACGGGCGGCCGCCCGGGTGTCGGAGAAACCGAAACCATCCGCACCCAGGGTCATGTACTCGCGCGGCACCCAGGGCCGGATCAGGTCCGGCACGGCGTGCATGTAGTCGCTGACGGCGACGATGGGACCCTGCGTGTCGGCAAGCTTCGACTCAACCCAGGTGGGAGCGTGTTCCCCGAACGGGTCGTTGAACCTGGCCTTGTCGTGGGCGAGACCCTCGCGACGCAGCTCACCCCAGGACGTGACGGACCAGACATCCGCGACCACCCCGTAGTCGTCCTTGAGCAACTGCCGGGCCTCGAGCGCCCAGGGCACGCCGACGCCGGAGGCGAGGATCTGTGCACGGCGAGCGTCCTGGCCGACCCCGTCGAGGGAGCCGGGGCGCAGCAGGTACATGCCCTTCAGGATTCCCTCGACGTCCACGTTCTCCGGCTCGGCGGGCTGCACGTAGGGCTCGTTGTAGACGGTGAGGTAGTACATGACGTCCTCGGGTTTCTCTCCGTACATCCGGCGCAGGCCGTCGCGGACGATGTGCGCCAGCTCGTAACCGTAGGCGGGATCGTAGGCGGCGAAGGCGGTGTTGGTGGAGGCCAGGATCGGCGAGTGGCCGTCCATGTGCTGGGTGCCCTCACCCGTCAGGGTGGTGCGACCGGCGGTGGCCCCGATCACGAATCCCCGGGCGAGCTGGTCACCGGCAGCCCACATGGAGTCACCGGTGCGCTGGAAACCGAACATCGAGTAGAACACGTAGATCGGAACCATGGGTTCGCCGTGGGTGGCGTAGGAGGTCCCGGCGGCGGTGAAGGCCGCCATCGAACCGGCCTCGTTGATGCCGGTGTGGAGGATCTGACCGTTGGTGGCCTCCCGGTAGCTGAGGAACAGGTCCGCGTCGACGGGCGTGTATTTCTGGCCGCCGGGGTTGTAGATCTTGATGGTCGGGAAGAAGGCGTCTATGCCGAAGGTGCGTGCCTCGTCGGGAATGATGGGCACCACACGCGGCGCGAATGCCTTGTCGCGCATCAGGTCCTTGAGAAGGCGCACGAAGGCCATGGTGGTGGCCACCTCCTGCTTGCCGGAGCCCTTGCGGACGGATTCGTAGGCCTTGTCCCCCGGTAGCGAGATGAACTTGCGGTCCCCACGGCGTTCCGGCACGTAGCCGCCGAGCGCGCGGCGACGTTCCTGCAGGTACTGCATCCTCGGATCCTCCGCCCCGGGCCGAACGTACGGTGGACGGTAGGGATCGGCCTCGAGCACGGCGTCGGAGACCGGCACATGCACCCGGTCGCGGAACGCCTTGAGATCGTCGAGGGCCATCTTCTTCATCTGGTGCGTGGCGTTGCGGCCCGCGAAGTGCTGGCCCAGGAAGTAGCCCTTGATCGTGTGGGCGAGGATGACCGTGGGCGCCCCCGTGAACTCGGTCGCCGCCTTGTACGCGGCGTAGACCTTGTGGAAGTCGTGACCGCCGCGGGTCAGCGCCCAGATCTGGTCGTCGGTCCAGTCCCTGACCATGGCAGCGGTGCGGGCGTCACGCCCGAAGAAGTGTTCGCGCACATAGGCGCCGTCATTGGCCTTGAAGGTCTGGTAGTCGCCGTCCGTGATGGCGTTCATCAAGGAGACCAGGGCGCCTTCGCTGTCCGCGGCGAGCAACGGATCCCATCCCCGGCCCCAGATCAGCTTGATGACGTTCCAGCCCGCGCCTCGGAAAAAGGCCTCGAGTTCCTGGACGATCTTGCCGTTACCGCGCACCGGCCCGTCAAGGCGCTGCAAGTTGCAGTTGATCACGAAGGTCAGGTTGTCGAGTTCCTCATTGGCAGCCAGCTGCAGCAGGCCACGGGACTCGGGTTCGTCCATCTCACCGTCACCCAGGAAGGCCCAGACGCGCTGCTGGGAGGTGTCCTTGATGCCACGGTTCTGCAGGTAGCGGTTGAACTGCGCCTGATAGATGGCGTTCATGGGGCCGATGCCCATGGAGACCGTCGGGAACTCCCAGAAGTTCTGCATCTGGTGGGGGTGCGGGTAACTGGGCAGGGCCCGCACCTTTCCGTCGACGATGTGGCTGTGTTCCTGACGGAACCCGTCCAGGTCCGCCTCCTCGAGACGCCCTTCCAGGAAGGCCCTGGCGTACATGCCAGGAGAGGCGTGCCCTTGGAAGAACACCTGGTCGCCGCCCCCGGGGTGGTCCTTGCCCCGGAAGAAGTGGTTCATTCCCACCTCGTAGAGGGTTGCGGCGGAGGCATAGGTGGAGATGTGTCCGCCGACACCGATACCCGGGCGCTGGGCGCGATGTACGGTGACGGCTGCGTTCCAGCGCAGCAGCCGACGGATCTGGCGTTCCAGGTCCTCGTCCCCCGGGTAGGCCGGTTCCTTGTCCGCCGGGATGGTGTTCACGTAGTCGGTGCTGGTCAGCGAGGGAACCCCGACATGGCGCTCACGCGCCCGTTCCAACAGCTTCAGCATGACGTAGCGGGCACGGTTGCGACCGCCGTGCTCGATCACCCCGTCGAGCGACTCCAGCCACTCGGCAGTCTCTCCCGGATCCGTGTCCGGGAGGTTCGTCGGCAGGCCATTGAGGATTGGCCCGACCTGGTCCTGGATGCTCACGTGGGTCCTCTCGTCGCGATGATGTGCACGGTTGGAGCAAAGATACCGCGCGACAGCCAGTCCGTGAATTATCGCCGCCCGCAACCGCCTCGTCCGGCTTGCAAACCTGTTCACACGATGTCAGGGTGGCCGAGTGGAGTCATGTTTCGCCCCGACGGAAAGGATCAGGGATGTTCCGGCTGAAGAAACGGGCTGCTGTCGCCACCTTGAACATCATCTCCTTGTTCGCCTTGGTCGCCTGCAGCAACGGCGCCCCAGTGGAAGAGCCCACGAACAAGCCGAGTGAGGTTCCGAGCGAGTGCGCTGCCTTCGCGCAGTACGGAAATCTCCGGGGCAGGTCGGTCAACGTCTACGCCCCCATCGTCTCACCGGAAGATCAGTCCCACATCGAATCCTTCAAGCCCTTCGAGGAATGTACTGGCGTCAAGATCAATTACGAGGGATCCCGCGAATTCGAGACCCAGCTCCCGATCAAGATCGACGCCGACGCCCCACCGGACATCGCCTATTTCCCGCAGCCCGGCCTGCTGAGAAGTCTCATCGCCCGTTTTCCCGGCAGGATCAAGGAAGTACAGGGACAGGCCCTGACAAATCTCGACGCAAATTACCGAAGCGTCTGGAAAGAATACGGATCCGTTGAGGACAAGATCTACGCGGTTCCCGTGGGGGCGAGTGTAAAATCTTTCGTCTGGTATTCTCCCCGCGCGTTCGCAGAAAGCGGTTACCGGGTTCCCCGGACATGGGAAGAACTGATCACCCTGACCCAGAGGATCGCCGAGGACCATCCGGGCGCAAAACCTTGGTGCGCAGGTATCCAGGCCAGCAACGGAACAGGGTGGCCGGCCACTGACTGGCTCGAGGACATGATGTTGCGCACCGCCGGCCCGGACGAATACGACATGTGGGTGTCGCACCGGATTCCGTTCAACGATCCCCGCGTGATCGCCGCCCTGGATCAGGCGGGGGACATTCTTAAGAATGAAGCCTACGTGAACGGCGGGTTGGGAAACGTGAAATCCATCGCCACCACTTCTTTCACGGCTGCGGGCCTGCCGATACTGGACAACACATGCTTCCTGCATCGCCAGGCTTCCTTCTATCAGGTGAGCTGGCCTGCCGACAAGAAGATTGCAGAGGACGGTGATGTTTTCGCGTTCCGCCTACCCGGCAAAACCGATGCGGAACAGCCGGTTCTCGTTGGCGGGGAGTTCGCGGCGGCCTTCAATGATCGTGAAGAGGTGCGCGCTTTCCAAGCATATTTGACCTCTCCCGAATTCAGCAATACGAAAGCAAAGGTTACGGGGCATGGGTGGATCTCGGCGAACAAGAGGCTCGATCCTTCCGTCCTGTCATCACCCATCGACAGGCTCTCCTATGAACTGATCACCGACGACAGCACTGTTGTCCGTTTCGACGCGTCGGATCAGATGCCGGGTGCTGTCGGCACCGGAACCTTCTGGACCGGCATGACGGACTGGATCTCCTTGGACAAATCCTCCCTCGACGTACTGACCGAGATCGAGAACTCCTGGCCGAAGAGCTGACCGGCCGCAGGCCCAGCCCATCCCCCGGCCGGTAGGCTGACGAGCACCATGACCGCTCAGCCCGCACGCCCAGGGACTCTTCCCGCCACAGTATCGTCAGCTCGCTCCCGGGCCGCCATCCTGAAACGATTGCGCGCCGCCACAGCGACCATGAACACTGCAACCCTGGCGGCTCTTGAGGATCGTCACACGTGGTTCGCGGAACTCGACGCCGAGTCCCGGTCCTGGATCAATGTGCTGGCCCGGGAGGGAATCGACGGTTTCGTGAACTGGGTCGGCGGCTCTGCCTTCTCCTTCGAATCGGTCTTCGACTCCGCCCCCCGCGCCCTTGCGGGACGCATTTCCCTTAGGCAGACGGTCGACCTGGTGCGCACCACCACCGATGTCGTGGAGGAACAGATTCAACTTCTGCTGCCGCGCGCGGACCAGCAACCGCTGCAGCTGGGGATAGTGCACTATTCCCGCGAAATCGCGTTCGTTGCGGCCGCGGTCTATGCACGCGCCGCGGAGGCACGGGGGGCATGGGACTCGCGCATGGAGGCGACGATCGTCGACGCGGTGGTTCGCGCCGAGGCCGACGAATCCGTCACGTCCAGGGCCTCGACCCTCGGCTGGGATTCCGAGGCCCCGACGGCAGTGGTCATAGCGGGCGCCCCGAAGAACCTACGGATCGACGAGCTGCGCAGGGCATCCGCGCGGCTCTGCCTGGACATGCTTGCGGCCCCCCAAGGAGAGCGTCTCGTGTGCATCTTCGCCGGCGAGGCCCTGACCGACCCGGCCCGGGCTTGTGACCTGGTGACCAAACTCGAGCCACATTTCGCACCCGGCCCCGTGGTGATCGGCCCGCTCGCCGAGGGGCTCCGCGGGGCCCCCGCATCCGCCAGGTCTGCGGCCTCCGGTTACCGGGCCGCCCGGGCGTGGCCCGAGGGCCCCAGAACCCTGTTGTCGGACGACCTGCTCCCGGAACGGGCCCTCGCAGGTGACGGACACGCCCGAAGGACCCTGGCCCGCGACCTCTTCGGTCTCCTCAAGGGCTCCAAGGAATTGCTGGAGACCTGCGTCGGTTTCCTCGACGCAGGGTCGTCGATGGAGGCCACCGCCCGGGCCATGTTCATCCATCCCAACACCGTCCGCTACCGCCTGCGGCGGATCCAGGAAGTGACGGGGTACAACCCCACGGATGCACGTGAGGCCTACGTGCTGAGGCTGGCGATCACCCTGGGGCGCCTCCAGGAGTGAACCTGCCCATCGTTACCCCGGCATCAGGTTTTGTAGGAATCCCACAACCTCTCCCAAGCCATTTTCGTCACCTTCGCAGCCACACACATCGTCGGCGAAAGGGCAGAGTTGGAGGCGTGCTAGCTATCGTCGCGCCTGGTCAGGGCGCCCAGACCCCCGGATTTCTCGCCGCCTGGTTGGAGGAACCCAGCTTCAGGTCCCGCCTCGAGTGGCTGAGCGCCGTCGCCGACATCGACCTCGTTGCCCATGGAACCACATCGGATGTGGAGGCCATCCGGGACACCGCGGTGGCGCAGCCCCTGCTGGTCGCATCGGCGCTCGCCACCGCAGAGCAGCTGAGCCCCACCGTCGCCGGGCTCGCAGGTGTGATCGCCGGGCATTCCGTGGGCGAACTCGCCGCTGCGGCCATGGCAGGGGTGGTCTCCGTCGAGTCCGCCATGGTGCTGGTGCGGGAACGTGGCCGCGGCATGGCCGGGGCCTCGGCCGTCACGCCCACCTCGATGACCGCCGTGATCGGCGGGGACCGGGAAGAGGTGCTGGCAGCCATCGAGGCCGCGGGCCTGACCCCCGCCAACAACAACGGTCCCGGCCAGATCGTCGCCGCCGGCACCAAGGAACAGCTGGCCGCCCTGGCCGACAACGCCCCCCGCCGCGCCCGCCTGAAACCCCTCAGCGTCGCCGGGGCCTTCCACACCCATCACATGGCCCCCGCCGTGGCCCGCCTGGAGGCGCTTGCTGCCGCCGTACCCACCGAGGATCCCCGCACCGGCCTCCTCAGCAATGCCGATGGAGCGGTCGTGATCTCGGGGCGCGAGTACCTGGAGCGCCTGGTCCGTCAGATGGCGAACCCGGTTCGCTGGGACCTGTGCATGGAGACCATGTCGGGTCTCGGCGTCACCGGAATCCTCGAACTCGCTCCCGCGGGAACCCTGACGGGTATCGCAAAACGCAACCTCAAAGGTGTCGAGTTGTTCAACCTCAACACACCGGACCAGCTGGACGAGGCCCGCGTCTTCTGCACAACCCACTCGGCCAAAGCCTGAGACCCATCACCCTGCTTCACCGAACCGCCCGAAAGGCCGCGACATGACACTGACCCCCTCCACCGGCAGCCGCCACGCCCGCATCCTGAGTGTCGGCGGCTACCGTGGTTCGCGAGTCGTCGACAACGAGGAGATGTGCACCATCATCGATTCCACCCCGGAGTGGATCGAGCAGCGCACCGGCATCCAGGAGCGTCGCTGGGCGACCGATGAGGAAACTCCCCTGTTCATGGCGGTGGCAGCGGCGCGCAAGGCCATGGATCGCGCTGGACTGGACCCGTCCCGGATCAACGGGATCATCTGTTCCACCGTCTCCCATTTCCAGCAGTCCCCCTCGCTGGCCGTCTACGTCGCCCACGAACTCGGTCTGAGCGCCGGTCCGGTCGCCTTCGACATCTCGGCGGCGTGCGCCGGTTTCTGCCACGGGGTCAGCATCGCCGAATCGCTCGTCCGTTCCGGGGCCGCAACCAACGTCCTGGTGATCGGCGTCGAGACCCTGAGCCGCATGGTCAACCTGGAGGACCGCACCACCGCGTTCCTGTTCTCCGACGGCGCCGGGGCCGCCATCATCGGCCCGAGCGACGAACCCGCCATCGGGCCCGTTGTTTGGGGTTCCGACGGTTCCCAGGCCCTCACCATCCAGATCCAGGATTGGGCCGACGTGACCGACCCGGAGCAGCGGATGCCCCTGATCAGCATGGACGGGCGCACCGTGTTCCGCTGGGCCACCACCTACATCACCGACAAGGCCTTGGAAGCCGTCAAGCTCGCCGGTATCACCCCCGGGGAACTGGATGTCTTCATTCCTCATCAGGCCAACAACCGGATCACCGATTCGATGTTGCGCCACCTGAAACTGCCCGAGAACGTGGTGGTGTCCCGCGACATCAGGCACATGGGCAACTCGTCAGCGGCGTCCATTCCGCTGGCGATGGAGGCCCTGCTCGAATCGGGCAGGGCATCCTCCGGGCAGAACGCCCTGATCATCGGTTTCGGCGCCGGGCTCGTTTTCGCGGGCCAGGTCGTCGTCCTTCCATGACCCAACCAGCCATCGACCAACAAGGAGACAGCAATGGCAAGCACTGAAGAGATCCGCGCCGACCTCGCCGAGATCGTCAACGACGTGGCGGGCGTGGCCGCGGAGGACGTCCAGCTGGACAAGTCCTTCGTCGATGACCTTGGCGTCGACTCCCTCTCCATGGTGGAAATCATCTACGCGTGCGAGGACAAGTTCGGCGTCTCGATCCCCGACGAGGACTCCAAGAACCTGAAGACCGTTGGTGATGCGGTCGCCTACATCGAACGCGCCCAGGCCTGAGGCCGAACCGGTGGGGGGTGGCGGCTGCCATCCCCCACCATCTTCCAGTCCCGAGAAATCCTTCAGCCCCCA
The DNA here is from genome assembly GCA_905372155.1 of Propionibacteriaceae bacterium. Lineage (GTDB taxonomy): Bacteria > Actinomycetota > Actinomycetes > Propionibacteriales > Propionibacteriaceae > Arachnia. The sequence goes on along the minus strand of CAJPNZ010000008.1, from coordinate 31,157 downwards.
GGAGTTCAACATGACCGAGGTAGTCATCACCGGTTTTGGCGCGTTCACCCCGCTCGGCGTAGACGCCCCCAGCACCTGGGAGGCCATGCTCGCCGGCCGCTCCGGTGTGCACACCCTTCCCTACGACTGGGCGAAACCGCTGCCCGTGACCTTCGCCGCGGAGGCGGCCGGTGACCCGACCGAGAAGCTCGACCGCGTCGCGGCCCGCCGTCTCGACCGGAGCTCGCAGCTCGCCATGGTCGCCGGCCAGGAGGCCTGGGAGGACGCCGGACTCGGGCTCGGTGAGGACAATTCCACGGATCCGGATCGACTCGCCGTGTGCGTGGGCACCGGTATCGGAGGTCTGCATTCCCTGCTCGGCAACTGGGACGTCCAGAAGGAGAAGGGGCTGCGCCGGGTCTCCCCCTTCACGATTCCCATGCTCATGGCCAATGCACCCGCAGCCAACCTGGGGTTGGAGTTCGGTGCCGCTGCCGGTGTCCACGCACCCGTCAGCGCGTGCGCCTCGTCGAACGAGGCCATTTCCCTGGGGCTCGACCAGATCCGGCTGGGCCGCTGCGACATCGCGGTCGTCGGAGGCTCGGAGGGTGTCATCCATCCGTTGCCCATCAACGCCTTCGCCCAGATGCAGGCCCTGAGCCGCCGCAACGACGACCCGGAGCACGCCTCACGCCCGTGGGACACCGACCGCGACGGATTCGTCCTGGGCGAGGGAGCCGTGATCATGATCATCGAGACCCTCGAACACGCCCGCGCACGGGGGGCACGCATCTATGGCACCCTCGCCGGGGCCGGGATCAGCAACGACAACCACGACATGGTCCAGCCCGAGCCGACGGGGCGCGGTCAGTCAACCGCCATGCTCAAGGCCCTGCAGGCTTCGGATCTTCAACCCAGCGACATCAAACACGTCAATGCCCACGGCACTTCCACTCCACAGGGCGACGTCACCGAGGCAAACTCCATCGCAACCGCCCTCGGTTCCGCCGTGGACGGGTGCATCGTGACCTCCACGAAGTCAATGAGCGGTCACCTTCTCGGCAGCGCTGGCGCCCTGGAGACCTTCGCAACCGTGATGGCTCTCAAGAGCCGGGTCGCACCACCCACCATCAACATAGAGAACCTGGAACCCGGACTCCCCATTGACATCGCCGTGAACGAGCCACGCCGGCTTCCCGACGGGGATCTCGCGGCCCTGAACAACTCCTTCGGTTTTGGGGGTTCCAACGTCGCCGTGACCGTGACCAACGCCAACATCACCGACTGACCCGACGGTCATCACACGACCTGGTGGAGCCACCGGATAGGTGCGTCCTCCGAGCCGTACCGGAACTGTTCCAGTTCCTCATCCCATTCAGTCCCGAGAAGCCGCTCCATGGCCTGATGAACGCTCATGCCCTTGACAGACGCGGTGTCGAGGGCATGGCGGATGCGATCCTCGGGAACCAAGATGTCGCCGTGCACCCCGACCGTGGCGGCAAACGGGCCCAGCGATGGGGTGTAGCAGTAACGGGTTCCCTCGGCCCCGAGCATGGCTTCCTCGGTCACCTCGAAACGGATGCGAGCGAACTCGGCGAGGCGGGAGGCAAGTCTCGCCCCCGAACCGGTCGGTCCGGACCACGACAGCTCGGCCCGGTGGGACCCGGGTTCGGCGTTCTGCTCGGTCCACTGCCAATTGAGTCCCGCACCGAGCACCGAGGCGATCGCCCATTCCAGATGCGGGCACAGCGCGACCGGGGTGGAGTGGATGAAGATCATCCCCCGCGCCCCGGGCAGGCTCTCGGTGGCCGTGCAAGCGTTCATGTTGTTCTCCTGGGTCTCGGCCGGATTGCCTTCCCCTGCGATCCGTCTCGACTCCAGGCGAGGTCAATTGTGCTACAGCTACGGGAAAGGCACAACAAGAGGCGACGGCGCCGGTCATAAACTGTGATCATGCAGCGCATGTCCATCGATCAGGCCCTCGTGGGTACCGACAGCATCCGTCAGGTCCGGGCCAGTGCGGACGGGGTGTTCTGGCTGGCGAGCATCGCCGCCGAAGACGGCCGGGTGACCATCCGGTGCTGGCAGGAGGGCGGGATCGCCGAGATCACTCCCGGGTTCAACGTGCGTTCCCGAGTGATGGAGTACGGCGGGGGTGCCTACGCGGTGGCCGACGGTCTGGTGGCCTGGTGTGACGATTTCACCAAACGAATATGGATCCAGGACGGGGAGACCACCCGCCCCCTGACACCCGAGAGCGCCCGGTTCCGCTACGGCGGGCTGGACCTAGACCCGCAACGTCGGCTGCTCCTCGCGGTCCGTGAGGATCACGAGGTGACCCCCGAGGAACGCAGCGAAATCGTCGCGCTGGACCTGGATTCCGACAATGCCGACGGGGGCCGCGTGCTGGTGAGCGGCGCCGATTTCTACGCGGGTCCGGTGGTGCGCAATGGTCGACTCGCCTGGTTCCAGTGGATGCACCCGAACATGAGCTGGGACGAGGCATCGGTGTGGGTGACGAACCTCGACGATCCCGGGCACGTCGACAGGATCCACGGGAAACCCGGGGTCAGCGCGCAACACCCGGTCTGGCTCGGGGACGGTTCCCTGGCCTGCGTCACGGACGAGTCCGGCCACTGGAACTGGGTCGTGCACCACGCCGACGCAACGTCAACCTGGCGCACCCCTCACGACTGCTCGATTCCCGTGTGGGTGTTGGACACCCCACCTGCCTGCGCCGTGGGGGATGACCTGCTGGCGACGGTTCAGATCGACGACGGCCGCGGTGCGCTCGCGCTGTGGCATCCGAGCAACGGCGAGGTCACCCACCCGCTGCCCGGGACGGCCATGATCGAGTCCTTGGCCTCCCGCGGGCAGGAGCTGTTCGCGATAGCGGAATGGGATGACCGTCCCGCCTCCCTGGTGCGCATCTCCCCCACCGGGGAACGAACCGAACTCGTGGCCTCCGAACCGCAGACGAACCTGAGCCGCCCCGTTTGTCATTGGTCCGAGGGGCCCGCGGGGCCGGTGCACTCCTGGTTCTACCCGGTCCCCGGCGCCGTAGCGCCCCCCATGCTCGTTCTCACCCACGGCGGCCCGACCTCCGCGCACTACCCGGGCTTCGACAGAATGATCCAGTTCTGGGTTTCCCGCGGGATCTGTGTCCTGGACGTGAACTACTCGGGTTCCACCGGTTTCGGCCGCACCTACCGGAACCGGCTGAAGGGGCAGTGGGGCGTCCTGGACGTCGCCGACGTGGTGGCCGCGGCCCGCGAGGTGTGCCGGGCAGGATTGGCGGATCCCGAGCGTGTGGCCATTGCCGGAGGCAGCGCGGGCGGCTACACCACCCTGCAGGCCTTGGTTACCAGCGACTTCTTCGCCGCCGGCATCAGCTCCTACGGCATCGGGGATCTACGAGCCCTCGTCGAGGAAACCCACAAGGCGGAGTCCCGCTACACCTTCGCCCTGGTTGCTCCGTGGCCGGAAGGCGAGCAGGTCTACCGGGAGCGTTCCCCGATCACCCAACTTGACCGGCTCGACACGCCGATGCTGATTCTGCAGGGTCTGGAGGACCGAGTGGTACCGCCCGGGCAGGCCTTTGACATGGCGAAGGCGGTACGCGCCAAGGGACTTCCCCTGGCACTGGTCACGTTCGAGAACGAGGGCCACGGTTTCCGTTCGCTCGCGGCCCGCAGGCAATCACTGGAGTCCCAGCTCTCCTTTCTCGAGCAAGTACTCGGGATGCCCCTCAGCGATGACGTTCCCGTCCTGTCGATCGAGAACCTCGCGCCCTGAGTGGGAGCGCAATCAGGGCCAACGGGCCCCGAGGGAGATCACGCCCATGGCGGCGAGAACCGCGAAGACGATCGCCAGTCCCGCGTACTGATCCGTGATCTCCATCGGAACCAGCTCGTATCCCAGGTCGGATGAGATCGCCTGGTAGATCTCGCTCAGCTCACCCGCCGATTCGGCCGAGAACTTCTTACCCCCGGAGTTCTCCGCAACGACGTAGAGTTCGTGATGGTCCACGGCCACACGTTCCCGTCTGCCGTTGGATTCGACGTAGCCATCCTGCGTTCCATAGGCGATGGTGTAGATGGGGACCCCCATCTGTTTCGACTGCTCGGCTGCCGTGGCCGAGTTCCGGCCCAGGTTGGAGGCTCCATCCGAGAGCAGCACTATTGCTGCCGGGGCCGTCTTGTCAGGATGATCGGGGTCCGCTGGCACCAGTTTCAGGGCATCGAGGCTTGTGTAGATCGCCTCTCCGATCGCGGTGGAGGGGGCCATCTGGAGACCGTCGATGGCGCGGTTCAGCGCACCTCTGTCCACGGTAGGGGGAACGTTGACATTCGCGGTGCCGGCAAAGGTGACCAGTGCGACATTGAAACGTTCCGGGAGGCTCGCGATGAATTTCTTCGCCGATTCCTTCGCGGCCTCGAGCCGGCTGGGTGTCACGTCCTTGGCTTCCATGGACCAGGACACATCGATCGTGACGACGATGGTGGCTCGATCCCTCGGTTGGCGGCCGTAGTCCTTAGGCATCGCCCATGCGATCACCAGCGAAGCAAGGCTGAGCAACGCCAGCAGCACGGCGCCGTGACGTTTCCAGGCCGCGTCCTTGGGGATGACGAGCCGCAGTCGCGAATTCTGTGTCTGCGACGGGGGAAGCCGGTTCGCCAGGTACCAGTAGACCCCAGCGATGACCGGGATCAGAGCCAGGGCCCACAGCCGGTTGGGCTGCATGAACTCGAGCACCAGCGTCGTCATCGGGGCCACCTCGCGGCCATCATCACGGCTCCCAGCGCAGCCACGACGGCAAAACCGAGAGCCCCGAATGCATACTGCGCGGTCACTGGTTTCCTCACCTCTTCCGTGCCCACCGATGACCCGATCTTCTTGTAGGCGTCCTTGAGGCTGTCCGCACTGTCCGCGGAAACTGATTCCCCGCCCGTGGTTGCGGAGATCGAGCGGAGGGCCTCGTTGTCCGGTGCGACGTTGTGCCGTTTCCCGTCCAGGTCGACGTAGCCGTTCTCGGTTCCATAAGCAATGGTGAACACCGGCACGCCGGCCTGCTGCACACGAGTTGCGCTTTCCGCCGGGTCTGTTCCCGTGGTGTTCCCACCATCGCTCAGCATCACGATCATGGCCGGGGCGGCCTCGGCACCATCATCGGGGGCAGGCGCCTCACTGACGGCCTTGAGTGACTGGTCCAGCGCGTCCCCGATGGCGGTTCCCTCCTTGAGCTCCAAGGTGCTGATGGCTCTGGTGAGCGCTCCCCGGTCCGTTGACGGGGGCATGATCATGGAGGGGGAGCCGTTCAGGGAGATCAGGGCGACGTTGTAGGAGTCAGGCAGCGCGTCAACGAATTGCTGTGCTGCTGCCTTGGCCGCCTCCAGCCGGTTCGGTTCCACGTCGGTGGCCTGCATGGACAGCGATGTGTCGATCACCAGGACAACGGTGGCCCGTTCACGCGGCACCTTCTCCGTTCCCAGCGGCTGGGCCCACGCCAGGGTGAGCGCCACCAAGGAGCACAGCGACATGAAAACGGCCAGGTGTCGCGTCCAGCGGCGCTGGGAACCGATCACCCGGCCCAGCACCCCGGTGTTGGTGAAACGCAGCGAGGTCCGGCCCTTGAGACGCATCAACACCAAGTAGGCGATGACAAGCGCAGGAAGGACCAGCAGCACCCACAAACGTTCAGGGGTTTTGAAAGCCAACCAGTCCATCATCGGCTCACCCCCTGGGGCGGTGCGTGAAGGGCACTGGCGACCCGCCTGTATCCAAGGACGAAACGTGCGATGTCGGCGACCCAGTCGCGATCCGTGCGCAGCTGGATGTGCCCCGCCCCTGAACGCCTGAGCGCCACCTTGATGCGCTCACGCTGGGCACGGGAAGCGTCGTCCATCCGCTGACGCGCGACAGGATCGGAGGTGTTGATGTAGCGCAGGAAGGAGGTTTCCGGGTCGCGGATCAGCATCTCCCCGACATCGGGAAACTCCAGTTCATGCCGGTCCACCACCTCGACGCACAACACCTGGTTGCGAACCGCCAGCCGCCTGATCGCCCGTTCCCAGGGAGGTGGGCGGTCCGGATCAAGCTCGGCCTCGCCCGCGGTCAGGAAATCCGAGACCACCACCCGCATGCCTCGGCGGCGCTGGGAGCGAGCCATCTGCTCGATACCATCGACCAGTTCCAGGTCACCGGGGGCGTTGTCCGGCACGATGGGTTCGGTGAGCATCTGCCGCAGCATTCCGTACAGGGCGGTTCGGCCCGAACGGGCGGGCAGTCTCTTGATGCGGTCGGGAAGCATCATCAAACCGCCGAACCGGTCCCCCATCCGCTGGCTGAGGAATCCGATCGTGGCGATGGCAGCGATGCCCAGATCACGTTTGGTGATGCCCTCTGTGCCCCAGTTCATCGACGGGGTCACGTCGAGCAGTCCCCACACCTCGAGCTCCCGGTCGGCCATGGTGTCGCGAACGTGGGGAACCGTGGTGCGCGCGGTCACGGCCCAGTCCATCATCCTGACATCGTCCTGACCCGGCTGATAAGGGCGGGCGTCGTTGGTGTCGGATCCCGGTCCGGGAAGCAGCCCCAGGTGATCACCGTGGAGAAAGCCCTCCAGACGACGGACGACGGTGAGTTCCAGGCGCCGCAGGGCGGCTTCCGGAGCCAGTTTGGTCAGCGGAATGGTGGGGCCGCTCGGTGTGTGCAGAACGGATGTGGCGGCCCCGGGATCGTGGGGCGCCTGGGTGGCTGGTGCGAAGGATGGGGAGGTCAAGGTTCCCTCAGGCATGACCGGGCTGGTAGCCGTGCTGCTGGTGACGCTGCTGGCGTGACTGGTCGTTCCACACCGGGGTGGGAGCCGGAACCATGGCCAGTATGCGATCCACCACGTCGGTGGTGAGAACGTTGTCGGCCACCGCGTCGAAACCGAGCACGATGCGATGGGACATGACGTCGCGGGCCACCGCCTGCACGTCGGTGGGGAGCACGTAGTCGCGGCCGTTGATCAGCGCGAGGGAACGCGACGCGGCCACCAGGCCGAGCGTGGCGCGGGGGGAGCAACCGATCTGAATCACCGGCTCCAGGTCCGGCATCCCGAAATCGGCAGGGTTCCGGGTGGCCAGCACGAGGCGCACGATGTACTCGCTGACCAGGTTGTGGACGAAAACCTTGGACGCCATGTCCTGCAGGTGGCGCACCAGACCAGGGTTCAGCACCTGCTCCGCTTGCGGAGGTTTGACACTCATGCGCCTGAGGATCTCGAACTCCTCGTTGCCCTTCGGGTAGGGCACGTCCACCTTCACGAGGAAACGGTCCCGCTGCGCCTCGGGAAGCGGGTAGACCCCCTCGGACTCGACGGGGTTCTGGGTCGCGATCACGATGAACGGTTCGGGCGCAGGATAGGTCCTGCCGCCGATGGAGACCTGTTTCTCGGCCATCAGCTCGAGCATCGCGGACTGCACCTTCGCGGGTGCCCGGTTGATCTCGTCGGCCAGCACGAAGTTCACGAACACCGGTCCGAGCTCGATCTCGAAGGATTCGGAGCTGGCGGAGTAGATGCGGGTTCCGACGATGTCGGAGGGAACCAGGTCCGGGGTGAACTGCACCCTGGCGAAATCCCCTCCAACAACCGTTGCGAAGGAACGTACCGCCAAGGTTTTCGCCACACCCGGTACTCCTTCGAGAAGACAGTGGCCCTTCGCCAGGAGAGCCACCATCAACTGCTGGACCATGTGTTCCTGCCCGACGATGACCCGCTGCACTTGACTGATCGCCACGCCCAGGAGGCGAGCTGCGTCGGCGGTGGTGGTGGGCAGAGCTGGCTGCGCGCTGGGGGTAGTCAACTTGGAGTCTCCTTGAAACGATCGCGCACCACGATACCGCGCTTCCAGGAGCAGAACCGAGACGTGGCGGCCGAGGAGCGGTAAGGCACTTCGATGTGATGTCATAGTCCTTGATGACTCAGCCACCAGATCCCACACCCGAGTACGCGGAGCACTTTCCCCTCCTTCCGGAGGATCCGGTGCGCGTGGGTGATTTCTGGATCGACTCACGTCTCGTGGAGAGCCCGGCAGGTGTTGTCTACTGCGCGCACGCGGACGGCTCGGATCCGGTGATGCTGATCCACCTGCGCGACGGTGCGGCATCGGATCCCGCTGCGCGGGCGCGTTTTTCAGGCGAGATCAACGCCATGCACATCGACACCGTCGTGGCCCGAGGCGGTCAGGGCCAGGACGAAGGTCGCATGGCGGTGCGTTTCCGGGACGAGGACGACGACCCGATCGTCGCCTCCCACCGTCCCCTCGCCCCATGGGTGGCCCTGGCCTTCTCCGGTTCCCCTGCTGCTGTGGCCGAAGCACAGCGGGTGCTGGCCGCCGTCGATCTTGTGCACACCCCTCAGCTCGGTTCCCCCGCGGGACCGGATTTCCAGATGCACTGGTGGCAGAACATCCGCCCGGGAACGTGGCGGATGTGGCCGCTTCCCTGGCCGGGCCGCAAGGACCGGGCCGGCTGGCTCACCCTGCTCACGTCCTTCCTGCTGATGCTGCTGATCGCCTCCGTCGCGGTGCTGTTGGCGATCCTGGTGTTCCAGAACCAGCAGAAGGTGTCCCCTCCCGCCCCTGTGCCGAGTTCCACGTCCGCTTCCGGTGGCGGCTCCCCCAGCCCGTCCTCCGGAGAGCCGTCCTCCGGGGAGCCGTCTTCCGGGGAGCCGTCTTCCGGGGAACCCTCGGAACTGGAGAGCCGCAGCGACACCCCCTCGATGGATCAGCCCTCGGGCGATTCCTCAGGACCGGGCAGCCCGAGCCCCGAACGCAAGTTGTAACCGGCAGTCTTCACATCCGTCGCACCCGGGGAACACAGGCAACGTACAAGTTGGTCCGGCTGAATGGTGATCGCCCAGAGGTAGCACCTCTCAATCTCGACCACCGAGGCAACAATCATGCAATTCCTGCCCTACTTGGCCAACATCGTCGCAATCTGCGTCCTCGTCTTCGCCATCTACCTGCCACGACATCACCGCCGTGATCTGGCGGTCGCCTATCTGGGCGTCAACGTCGGCGTCATGGCGGTTTCCATCGGGCTCCTCAACAGCGCCGTCGCGGCAGGGCTCGGCCTGGGGCTGTTCGGGGTGCTGTCGATCATCCGGCTCCGTTCCGATGAACTGGCCCAGCACGAGGTGGCCTACTACTTCAGTTCACTCGCGCTCGGCCTGCTCGGCGGGCTCGGCGGCTCCACCACCACCTACGCCACGATGGCCCTCATCGTGGTCGTCCTGGCCTTGGTCGACTCCTCTCGGTTCCGGACGGGGGTCAGACGCGAGGTCGTCAACCTCGACCGGGCGATCACCGATCCCGAGGAACTCCGCTACGAACTGGCGACCCGTCTCGGGGGCCGGGTGCTCGGAGTGAACGTCCAGCGCCTCGACTTCGTCGCCGACACCACCCTCGTCGAGGTCCGCTACGCCCCGGGGGTCGGTCTCCCGGTCACCGAGAAGGTGGAGGTGCTGCGATGAGCCTGAGCGATCTCGCCCCGGTTCACCTCGACGAGCTCAACGCGGCAGCGGAGTTCATGAACCGGGTGGACCGCAAGTATCCGCTGCACCAACGCGCCGCCGAGGCGATACTCGATTGCCTGCCGACCGGCACCAGGGTCCTCGACATCGGGGGAAGAACGGAGTTCGGGTACACATCCGTCTATTTCGACACCACGGCCCGCGACTCCTACCTGATGGCAGCGAGGGGCCGCCCGCACCGGTTCAAGGTGAGGATCCGCAACTACCGGGATTCGGGAGAGGCCTTCCTGAAGGTCAAGACCCGGCGCGGCGGAAACACCGTCAAGGAACGCATCCCCCACGATCCTTCGGCGCTGTTCGAAATCGCGCCCGAACAATATGGCTTCGTCAACGGCCGCCTCGCCGCCGGGGGAATTCACGACATCCGCCCGCAGCGGCTGAGGCCGAGCCTGGAAACCAGCTACTTGCGCACCACACTGCTCACGGCCGACGGCCGGGCCCGGCTCACCCTGGACCGGGAACTCGTCTGGACGGAGAACGGCTGCAGCCTGCGGATCCCCCGGCTGGCGATCATCGAGACCAAGTCGGGATCGGCCCCCAGCTCCGCGGACCGGACCCTCTGGTACCACGGCTACCGTCCGCAGCCGATTTCCAAGTACGCCACCGGCCTGGCCGCCCTGCACCCCGAGCTACCCGCGAACCGCTGGCGCCGGGTCCTGAACCGACACTTCTGACAACGAGACCGCCGAAGAACCGAACACGAAAATGCGAAAGCTCAAACTCGGACTCGCCTCTCTCGCGGCAGTTGCCGTCCTCGCCGGCTGCTCCTCGGCCACCGCTTTCACCGACGTCTCCGGACAGGTCGCGACCCGTTCCACCGCCACCGGCAACAGCGGAAGCAGCGAGGCCCTGAACACCCTGCTCCCCGAGAACCAGGAATCCCACTACTCCCAGGAGGACTCCGATTACGACGAGTCCTCCGTCACTCAGATCACCCTGAACGGCTCCTCGGCCACCGCCTCGGGCGGCGGGGTCACGGTCGACGGCTCCACCGTCACGATCACATCCGCTGGAACCTACCGCCTGGCCGGTTCCCTGGCGGGGCAGGTGGTCGTCAACGCCGACTCCCAGGACGTGAAGCTGATCCTGGACGGCGTCGAGCTGACCAACCCGTCGGGTTCCCCGATGGTCGTCACGGCCGCGGACGAGGTGACCCTGAGCCTCGCCAACGGCACCGAGAACACGATTTCCGACGCGGACGCTTACGCGGACGCCTCCGACGCTTCCCCGTCATCGACCATTGACTCGGCCAGCGACCTCAGCATCGCCGGGAACGGGTCGCTGAGCGTCACGGGCAACAACAACGACGCGATCAACTCCGCGGACGGGCTCGTCATCGCGGGCGGCAACGTCACGGTCAAGGCGGCCGATGACGGCATCCGGGGAAAGGATTACGCCATCGTCTCGGGCGGAACCGTCAATGTGGAAGCCACCGGCGACGGCATCAAATCCGACAACGAGACCAACACCGATCGCGGCTACGTCCTGATCGAGAACGGAACCATCAACGTCACTTCCGGAGACGACGGCATCAAGGGGTTCAACGATGTCGCGATATCGGGAGGTGCCGTCACCGTCTCCAACTCCCTGGAGGTCTTCGAGGCCCAGACCCTCGTGATCTCGGGGGCCAGACCCGGCTGACCAGCAGCGACGACGGCATCAACATCTCCGGCGACAACCGCAGGGCTTCACCATCACCGGCGGCGCCGTCACGATCGATTCGGAGGGCGACGGGCTCGATTCCAACGCGGCCGGGACGATCTCGGGGGCAGCGTCGTGGTCCTCGGACCCACCATGGGGGAAACGGCTCGGTCGACACGCACTCGGGGCTGACCGTCACCGGCGGTGAGCTGTGGGCGATCGGGGCCTCCGGCATGGCCGAATCCCCCTCCGGGAACTCCCCCCAGGCATTCGTGTTCACGAACCTGAACGGCAGCTCCACCGGCGAGGTCTCCATCGCGGATTCCAGCGGAAACGTGATCACCACGCGGACTTCCTCCAAGCAGTATTCCTCGGTGCTGTACTCCGGCCCCTCCATCTCGGCGGACGGAACCTACGAGATCCTGCTCGGCGGCAAATCCGCCGGCACCGTGTCGGCCAACCAGTACGCGACCGGTATGGGTGGCGAACAGCCAGGCGCGGATCAGCAGAGCGACCGGCCCGGGTGATCCCGGTGAAGGTCGGTAGCCTGATGGCATGAAACCGGCCCTGATCGCCACGGACCTGGACGGCACCTTCTTGGGTGCGAACGCCGTCCTCCTCCAGTCGAACCTGGCGGCGGCGCGACGAGCCATCGAGGAGGGTGTAGTCTTCGTGATCGCCACGGGCAGGCCCAGGCGCTGGCTCGACGCCCTGGCGGAGCTGCGTGACCTGGATCCCGTGGCGATCTCCAGCAACGGGGCGGCCATCGGCCGGCTGACCAGGCCCCGCCCCGACTTCCTCCACCCGATCGAACCGGAACGGGCCCTGGCCTTCGCGGCGGCGCTGCCGCCGGAACTCGAGGTTTCGTTCGCGGTGGAGTACGAGTACGGCTGGGGTCGCGAACCCGGCTACCCGGTTGGGCACTTCTCCGGGGCCGACCAGGTGGCCATCCTCCCGGAACTGCTGATGGCCGGCCCGGTCATCAAGGTGCTCGCCCGCACCCGCCACGCAGACACCCACGCCTTCTCCCCCGTGGCCGTCGCCGCCGCGGGGGAGATCCTCCAGGCCACCTTCTCCTGGCACGACGTGTGCGGCACCGTCGAGCTGTCGGCGCCGGGCGTCACCAAGGGTGCCGCCCTGGCGAGGCTGCTGGAGGAGATCGGCGTCGATGCGGCCGACGCGGTCGCGTTCGGTGACATGCACAACGACCTGGGGATGCTGGAGCTGGTGGGCCGAGGCTACGTCATGGCGGACGCCGATCCGTGTCTGCTCGGCCGGGGCTTCACCCGGATCGGCCCCAACAACGAGGGGGCCGTCGGCGAACAGATCCTGCGCCTGCTGGATGCGTGAACCGCATCACCCAGCGCCCGCAGGGTGGGCGGTAATGACACCGAGGACCGCCCGCTCCCGGAACCGTCCCCGGTGTTCTCACTTCGTGGCCGCGTCGATGGCGGCCCAGTCCAGGCCCACCGGAGCGAGGGCCGCGACGCCGGCCAGCAAACCCAGGCGAGCCGCCCTCAGCCCGGGTTCCTTCGCCATCACCAGGGTGTCGTTGAAGAACCGGGCGATGGGGTCGACCAGGTCCTTCGCCGAGGTTGCGAAACCGGAGACGGATTCGCAGGGTTTCCTGTCCGCAATGGCCACGGCGAGGGCCTTCTCCGCGTCGTCGACCAGGGCCGCCGGATCGAACCCCGGGGTGGTGCCCGCGGGGAGGATGCGGTGGATCCGCACGATGGCCTCCACGACGGCCCGCCAGCCGGGTTCCCCGAGAAGGGCCTCCAGGTCGTTGGCCTTCGTCTCCGCGTCCGCCGGGTGGGTGGCCGACGGCAGGACCGCGGCCACCATGTCGGCGGAGCGCCCCTCGTCGCGCATCAGCTGGGCGTAGCGGCCGATGACGAATTCCTCGGCCGCTACGATCGCGTCCTGCGAAACCGTGATGCCCTGGGTCGTCAACGCCTCCGCTGCGGCCTCCAGGCCGTCGCGCACACCGATGCCGGTCAGCCCGGGAACCTCACGCAGCACGCGCACCACGCCCAGCGCGGCCCGCCGCAGCCCATAGGGGTCGGAGGAACCGGAGGGTTTCGCGCCGAGGGCGAACATCGCCATCAGCAGGTCGAAGCGGTCCCCAAGGGCCAGCAGGGCGCCCGGAAGCGAGGCCGGGACCGCGTCGGCGGAGGTGTGGGGCTGTTCCATCTCGTGGAGGGCCTCGGCGACCGCGGGGGCCTCGCCCTTGCGGAGCGCGTACTCGCGGGCGACGAAACCGGCGAGGCCGGTCATGTCCGTGACGAGGTTCGTCGCCAGGTCGTACTTCGCCAGCTGCCCGGCGCGTGCCAGGGTCGCGGCCTGCTCCGGGGCGAGACCCAGCCCCTCCCCCAGCCTGGTGGCCACCGCGGCGATGCGGCGGGCGCGCTGCCCCACCGAACCGAGCCGGTTCTCGAAGGTCAGCTTCTCGAGTCCCGGCACGAAGACGTCGACCGATTCGACCTCGAGGTCCTGGTTCCAGAAGAACAGGGCGTCCTCGTAGCGGGCCCGCAGCACCGACTCGTTGCCCGCCGCCACCACGGTCTCGTCGCAGGCGCCGTTGGCCATGGTCACGAAATACGGCAACAGGCGCCCCTCGGCGTCGCGGACCGGCAGGTAGCGCTGATGCTTTGCCATGACCGAGACCAGAATCCGGTCCGGGAGCCCCAGGTAGCGCTCGTCGAAACCGCCCAGCACCCCGAAGGGTTCCTCCACCAGGTTGGTGATCTCGTCGACCAGCGCGGCATTGTCCTCGAAATCGATGACGCCTCCCACACCGGCCGCCAGTTTCTCCGCCTGGTCCACGACCGCCCCTCGGCGCTCCGCGAAACCGAGCGCGATCCGTCCCTCGGCGAGCAGGCCCGGCAGGTCGTCGGCGGAAGTGAGGTCGTGGAATCCGACAGGAACGCCGTCGAGACGTTTCCCGCTCCCGGTGGATGCGGCGGTGGTGCGTTGCAGATAGGTGCTGCGCCCCGCGGCCACCTCGGAGACGCGGGCCGGGACGATCTGTTCCCCCCAGAGCGCCACCAGCCAGCGCACGGCCCGGGAGAAGGACAGCTTCGGGTCGCGCCAGCGCATGTTCTTCTCGGCGCGCAGCCCGGAAACGCAGTCCTCGACGAGGCCCTTCAGCACCTCCAGGGCGTTGCGGCCCGGTGATTCGACGGCGACGCAGGCGTGTTCGGCGCCGTTCACCTCAGCCTTTACGACCTGCTCCAGGGTGACTCCTTGGCCGCGCATGAAACCCTGCAACGGTTTGGTGGGGTTGCCGTCGGCATCGAAGGAAACCGCCCATTTCGGGCCTTTCCGCAGGTTCGTGGCGTCCGGTTCCCGGGCCGCAACCCCGTCGACGATTGCCACGATGCGCCTGGGGGTGCCGTCGACGCGGATCTCGCCGTGCGCCAGGCGTGAGGCCGCAAGCCCGTTCGTGAGGGTCTTGTTCACCGCCTCGACGGTGGGGCCGACGACGTGCGGGGGAAGCTCCTCCAGGCCGATCTCCAGGGCGAAGGTCCGGGGCCGGTCCGTGGCGGGTTCCTCAATGGCCTCCTCTGGTGTCCCGGTTTTCCTCTCGGTTTCCTTGAGGAGCGGGAACCCGAGTTCGCCTCGCCGTTCCACCCACAGCGCTGCGGTGTCGCGCATCAGGCGGCGCATGGTGCTGAACGCCTGGGCGCGTTCCGTGGTGGAAATCGCGCCGCGGGCGTCGAGCACGTTGAAGGCGTGACTGGATTTGAGGATGTAGGAGTGGGCGGGAACCGGCAGCCGTGCCTCCACCATGCGGGTGGCCTCCGAAACGTAGGCCTCGTAGAGCCGCCGGTTCGTCTCGATGTCGGCGTCGTCCAGGTAGTAGCGGCTCATCTCGTACTCCTGCTGGCCGAACGCCTCACCGTAGGTGACGATACTGCCGTCGGCCTTGCGGGCGTAGGCGATGTCCTTGAAGTGCGTGACGCCCTGCTGCGCCATCAGGATGCGTTCGATCCCGTAGGTCAGTTCCACGGGAATCGGGTCGAGGTCCTGCCCGCCGACCTGCTGGAAGTAGGTGAACTGGGTGATCTCCATCCCGTCCAGCCACACCTCCCAGCCGAGGCCCCACGCGCCGATCGCCGGCTGCTGCCAGTTGTCCTCGACGAAACGCACGTCGTGGGCGTCGAGGTCGATCCCGAGGGCCTCCAGCGACCCGAGGTAGAGCTCCTGCGGGTCGCCGGGTTCGGGTTTCAGGATCACCTGAAACTGGGTAAACGTCTGAATACGCATCGGGTTCTCGCCATAGCGGGAGTCGTCGGGACGCACGGAGGGTTCGACGTAGGCGACGTCCCACGGTTCCGGTCCGAGGACCCGCAGCACGGTGGCGGGGTTCATGGTGCCGGCCCCCACTTCCGAGTTGTAGGGCTGCCAGGTCAGGCAGCCGCGCGAGGTCCAGTAGTCGGACAGGATCCGGAGGGCGTCTTGCATCGTCAGCACCGGGCCAGACTACCCGGCCAGCACCTCGCGCAGCACGTCAAGTGGCAGCGAACCGACAGCCAAGGCGCGGTCGTGGAAGTCGCGCAGGTCGAATTCCTGCCCGGCCCGGCGGGCCGCGTCGTCGCGGATCTGCTCCCAGATCCGCTGGCCGATGCGGTAGCTGGGGGCCTGTCCCGCCCAGCCCAGGTAGCGGTGCAACTCGAAACGCAGCTGGTTTTCCTCCATGGCGACGTTGTCGCGCAGCAGCTGCCAGCACTTGTCGTGGTCCCAGATCCCTCCGCCGTAGCGGTCGAAGGCTGGTTTGCCGAGGTGGATTCCCAGGTCGAGGACGACCCGGGTGGCGCGCAACCGTTGGCCGTCGAGCATCCCGAGGCGCTCCCCCGGGTTCAGGAAACCGAACTCATCCATGAGACGTTCCGCGTACAGCGCCCAGCCCTCGCCGTGCCCGGAGACCCAGCAGACCAGCGACCGCCAGCGGTTCAGGCTCTCCCCCTGGGCGACGGCCTGCCCGATCTGCAGGTGATGGCCGGGCACACCCTCGTGATGGACGGTGGTTTTCTCCTGCCAGGTGGTGAACTCGGTGACCCCCGCGGGAACGGACCACCACATCCGGCCGGGACGGGAGAAGTCGGCGGACGGTCCGGTGTAATAGATTCCGCCGGTCGCCGAGGGGGCGATCATGCCCTCGATGGTGCGCACCCGCGGATCCAGGGTGAAATATTTCCCGTCGAGAGCCGCCACGGCCTCGTCGGCGGTGCGTTGCATCCATTCCCGCAGCGCCCCGGTGCCGTGCAGCTGGTTCGCGGGGTCGGCGTTCAGCACGGCGATCGCGTCAGCAATGGTGGCCCCGGGTCCCGCGACCTCGCGAGCGATGGCCTCCTGCTCGGCGGTGATCCGGGCCAGCGACTCGACCCCCCACTCGTAGGTTTCATCGAGGTCGATCCGGGCACCCAGGAACTCCCGGGAGGCCCGCTGGTAGCGTTCCCGCCCCACCGCATCAGCTTCCCGGGCGACGGGGGCCAAGTCCTGGGTGAGGAACCGGGCCAGGTCATCGAAGGCGCCGCGGGCGAGCTCCGCGGCCCGTTGCAGCTCGGCGCCGAGTGTTCCCTCCCGCCCGGATTCGGCCGCCAGCTGGCGGAACCTCGATTTCTCCCCGGCCAGGGCGGCGGCCTGGGCCGCCACGTCGGTCACAGCGCGGCGGGCCGGGACGATGCCCCGGGCGATGCCCTCGCGCAGGGTCTCGACGTAGCCGCCGACGGCCCGGGGCATACCCGCCAGCCGGGAGGCGATGTTGCTCCAGTCCTCGTCGGTCCCGGTGGGCATCAGGTCGAAGACGTCCCGCAGCCACTGGACGGGCGAGTCGATGTTGTTGACCGCGGCGAACTGGTCACCTGCCTCGATGCTCTCCAGTTCGAGGCCGAGCCGTTCCGTCATGGCCGCGGCGGTGACCTCGTCGACCGCGTCCGTTCTCGGGGTTTCCTCGATCAACCGGAGCGTACGCCGCAGCTCATCGGCCCAGCGGCCGGTGCCCTCCGGGGAGTAGTCGGGCAGTTCGTGGTCGTGTCCCGGCAGACCGATTCCCGTTGCCTCGAGGGGGTCGTTGACCGCCAGGGCCTCGACATGGGCCTCGGCGACGGCGTCGAGTGGAGTGGATTTGCGCATGCACCCAACCTATCGGGTGATGAGCTGCCCTTTCCGGGTGCTCAGTTCCTTGTGGGTGAACACCAGGGCGCGTTGGGCGGCGAAACTGATCGCGAAGAGCGTGACCTCGGTCAGCAGCTTCGCCAACGCCAGTGGCATGACGATCGACAGGGCCCGCAGCAGCACGTAGTTGGCGGCGAGGATTCCGCAGGCGAGGAGCGCGTACCTCAGCGGGGTGCTGCGGTCGCCGTCGCGGAACACCGCGTGCCGGTTGAGCAGGTAGTTGACGGTGGCGGACAGCACCCGGGCGGCAATCACGCTGAACAGCAGGTTGTGGGTCGCGGCAACCAGGAGAAGCAGGGCCACGAAATCGACCGCGAAACCGGCCAGCGACGAACCGGCGAAGGCCAGCAGCGGCCGGTAGACCCGCCACGAGTCCCGGATGGGACGGAAGTGGGAGCTCTTGTTGCCGTGCAGGTAGATGGTTTCGATCTCGACCTCCCGGATGCTGATCCCGGCTTTTCCGGCCTGGAGCAGCAGGGACAGCTCGTACTCGAAACGTTCCCCCGGGATGGTTCCGAGCCATTCGAGCAGGCCCGGCGGGTAGGCGCGCAGCCCGGTCTGGGTGTCGCCCACCCGGATCGCGGTCAGGGTCTTGAACAGCCAGCTGGTCACCTTGTTCCCGAAGGCGCTGCGCAGCGGCACCCGACCGGTGAACCGACGGCCCCCGAGCACCATCTCGCGGGAGCCGACATCGACCTCGCGGACCACCCGCATGATGTCGGGCACCTTGTGCTGGCCGTCGGAGTCGGCGCAGACGACCACTTCGCCCGGGTGGTGCCACCGGGCGATGGCGAACCCGGTCTTGAGTGCATGGCCCTTTCCGCGGTTCTCCGGGTAGCGGTGCACGGTGGCGCCGTGGATGCGGGCCAGGGCGAAGATCTCGTCGTGGTCGGGGCCGGAACCGTCGTCCACGACCAGGATGTTGGGAGAAGCGGGATGGGCCCGTAGCTCACGGACCAGGGCGATGAGCGAGTCGCCGGGTTCGTAGGCGGGGATGAGAACGAGCATGATGTCACTTTCCGATCCACAGGACGTCGCTGGTGCCGCGTTCCTTGTTCTTGCCAAGGGGGTTGTTGACGAGGGAGCCGTTGAAGACCATCTGCGAGGACCCGCCGCCGTCGAGGTTGTAGGCGACCTGTGCCCCCAGGTCCACGAAGAGCTGGGCGAAATCGGTCATGGTGATGCCGTTGCTGTACCCGGAGGAACGGCCGTCGACCACGACGAAGACGAAATGGTTGGCGGCGATCATTCCCAGCCCCGTCCTGGGCTGGGTGCCCTGGATGGAGTGGTTGCCGAAGTTGGTGTCGATCTCGAGTGTGTCGATGCCTTCGATGACGGCTCCGCCGTCGACGAGCGTGGGGCCGAAGGAGAGGGTCTGCCAGGCGCCGTCAGAGATCAGTTTCGCGGCGTTGGTGCCGGTCTCGTCGTAGCTGGCCATGGTGCCGTCCCGCATGATCGCCAGGCCTTGGCGGGCCGGTTCGTCACGGAATGCGACGCCGTCTCGGATGATGATCCCGGTGTCACGGAAACCGTAGTAGTCACCGTTGATGGCGAACAGGGCCCCGACGTTCTCCGCGATTGTCGTCGGGTACTCGATGATGTTGGTCCCGAAACTGTTCTTCGCGAAGGCGTTGCGCAGGGCGGTGGCGTTGTTCAGTTTCACGTCGGCCACGTACCAGGCCTTGGCGGAGTTCCCGAAACCGGATGAGTGCGGGGTGATGGTGATCTGCCGGTCACTGGAGGTGTAGGTCGTGCCGTCGATCACCCCGTCCCCCGCCGATGTGGCGGTGGCTGTGGCGGTGCCGCTGGTTTGGGTGCCGGGCAGCCCTTGGTAGTCGGAGGCAGAGGTGACGTCGGTGTGTTCGATCAGGTATCGGTCGAGGGCCCAGGCCGTGCCGCCTGCCGCAGCGAGCCCGACGGCTCCGGCGGCCCCGGTGATGATGGCTCGACGGGAAAGGCGCCGGGCGGGTCGTGAGTTCGTCATGCCGAACACCCTCGTGAACCGCGCTGTGCTGGACCTGTGGCGACGCTTCGCGCGCGGCATGAGCATCATCCCGCTAGACTGTGCCATCGAGCCGGGGCGTTAGCTCAGCCGGTCAGAGCAAGGGACTCATAATCCCTGGGTCGCGGGTTCGAGCCCCGCACGCCCCACGAAGCATGATGGGGCTTGCAGGAATCAAATTCCTGCAAGCCCCATCATTGCGTTTCTCAGTTACCGGTGTTCGGCAATCCGGGCCTGATGGGCACCGGGGGTGATGAGGGCACCGGCTTCGGGGACGCCGCCGGCGCGGGACTTGGCGACGGGCTCGGGGACGCCGACGGCGAGGGACTCGGCGACGGAGACGGCGACACCACAGGAGGTGGAGGAGTCACCGGGGTACAGGCCTGCGCCGAGGACTGTTCCCCGTCGAAGGTGAGGGTGGCCCGGTTCAACAGTCCTGTCCCGTTCTCCCCCGCATCCAGTGTGCAATCAGCGGCCTCCTTGGTGATTGCCGCGGACACCTTTGCACGAACCTCGATGACGAAGGTGTGCGAGGCTCCTCCCTCGATGGCTTGGTTGCTTGCAAGGACCTTGTCCGTCGCGCCGTCGAAACCAGCATTGGCTGCTGGGCCGCCCTCGACCGACACCAGCGCCACTTTCTCGACGGAGATCCCCTCCCCCGGGGCGGGGGTGTCGCTGAGGTCGTAGGAACCCGCCCGGGATCCGGTGTTCGTCACCGTGATCCTGTACGTGGTGGTTGCCTCCGCACCTTCTTGATGAGTCTCCTGGACTTCCTTGGTCACCTTCACCTCCGGAGGGTTGAGGAAGGTGTTGACGACCTTGATGTCGATCTCGGAGATCGTGTTCGGATCGTCGGTTTCAACCGGGATGGCGTTGGCCCAATCCCCCGGGGTCACCTCGTGACTGGTGGCTCCTCCGGTGTCCGTCTCCTCGCCGAAGCAGCGCGCGCCCAGCGGCAGCTTGGCCTCCGCCCCGGTGGCGTCGGTGACGGTGACGCTCTGCCCGCCCTTGATCTTGACGGGGCCGCTGAACACGGTCGTCCCGGCTGCCCCGGTGTCATCCGGCAATTGGCAGGTGACGGTGACAGTGAATTCCTTTTCCTTTGCGGCCTCCACAGCTGCCGCGTCCCCGTTCAGTTCCTTGGTGACCTTGACCTTCCCGGCCGAGTAGTAGTTGGTGAGTGAGGCCTTGACGCTCTGGCCCACCGATCCGTCCGTGTCCCAGCCGATGGTCACGGTGCTGGACGGGGGTTGTGCTTGCGGGTCGGCATCTGCGGCGTCCGTCTCCGTGACCACGCAGACGCTGCCGACCGGGATCCCCGTGATCGGGTCGCTGTCGGCCGAGGTGGCGCCGTCCGCGACTTTCACCTTGACGTCAGCTTTGTTCAGCACCTCCTTGCCGTCCAGGGTGCAGACCACGGAGAAGGTGAACTCGTCCCCGCCCGCGAAGGGAACCACGCCCTGTCCTTCGAGTTGTTTGGTCACGGTGAGAGCGCCGCTGGCCACGTAGCCCGCATCGATGGTCGGATCGTCCGTGTTCTCCGGCAGCACCACAGGAGCACTCTGGCCGGTGGTGGTATCGGCATTCGAGTCGAGAGCGGGGTCGGACCCGGCTGTCTGCTGGGTGAAACCGTCTCCCGCCTTACCGAAAGTGATGGTGTATCCGGTCGCGTCGGAGGCCCGCAGGTTCGGGAAGCCATAGGCGCCCTGGGCGTCTGTCTTCGTGCTGAGCGAGACCGCGTTGCCCAGGTCGTCGGTTCCCTTCAGACCAACCTCCACCCCGGCCACGGGCGGTTCGTCCGATCCGTCGAATTGATCCTGGATTCCGTTGCGGTTGACGTCCAGCCAGGTGCGGTCGCCGATGCTGCTGCTGACGACCTGCTCCGTGCGGGCGATCGGCCCGACGGGGAACTGGAAACCCGCTGCCCGGGCGAACGCCTTGTTGGTGTAGACGTCTCCCTCGGCGTTCCCGATCCCGGCCATGGTGATGTCGAACTCGAGGACCTCACCTGAGCCGAATGAACCGGGTTGGATCACCCGCAGGGCAGTGACCTCGGAGGCTGCGGCCGGGCAGGTACCCGTGCCGTACACCGCGGTGCCTCCCGCCGGGGAATCGCACCACGTGGTGCCTCCCGCAGGGGAATTGCTGGCGTCATCCGGGTCCTGGTTCACATCACCGGCCGAGGTGTAGAGAATCCTCGCAGCCGTTGTTCCCTTGGTGATGGCAGCCGACTGGAACTCGAAGGTTCCGGAGTACTTCGTCTCGGTCACGCCCGTCAAACCGCTGGTGACGCCGTTGCGGGGCAGGACGTCGATGACGTCCGGGTTGTTCACGGAGTCGGCCTCGGGGCTGGGCAGTGTGTTGGTCAGGCGCACCCGCCACTTGTTCGGCTCGTTGGTGGTCTGGCCCGGGAGGTTCACCTGGGTCACGGGGGTGAGAGCCGTTTTCTGCAGCTTGATCCCGGCCAGGTTAGCGGTGACGATTTCCGCTTGATCGGTGCGCTGCTCCAGGGTCGAGGCATCGTCCTCGGCCCAGACCACGACGTCGTTGATGTACGTTCCGTTGACCGCGGCCGGGGAGATTTCGGTGGTGACGACGATGGGTTCCATGGCCTTGTTCACCTCGTGGCCGGGGAACACCCATCGCAGGTAGGTCTCCCCCTCATCGCAGGCCGGGCGTTTGGCATCGGCGGGGGTGGATCCCTCGGAGACCACGGACGGGCTGATCGAGGCGGAGGTGAAGGCAGCGGCTGTGGGGAGGCAGTCCTCCACCCACACGTCCTTCAGGATGCCGGGAACCTGGGCCGGCGAGGTCAGGGAAGGAGTGAGCTGGAACTGGGCGGTGTCGCCTCCTGTCACCTGCGGGGGAACCGAACCGAACTCGCCGGAGGTCCCTTTGCGGACCTGTTTGTCCACCCGGACCTGGGCGGCTGCCAGGATGAGACGATCCCCGTACTGGCCGGAGTGGTTCGCCGGATCGTAGCTGGAACGCCCCCAAGCAGACTTGTTGTCCAGGAGTTCCTGCCTGGTCAGTTCCGACATGTTGACCCGCTTCACACCGGCCCAGTTCGGCAGGATGTCGCCGGTGGGACGACCGGAGTCGACCACCTCGTGGCTGATGGCCACAACCATCCGGACCCCGACACCAACCGTCTCATTGTTGGCGACGGGTTCGGGCAGCACCGTGTAGATACGCACCCGGGAAACCGCGGAATAGACCCCCCTGGCCAGCAGATCCGGATCATTGCCCGGGACAGCGGCCGGATCGTCGTACCAGGGGCCTTGGGCCTCGCCACACTCCGAGGCCTCACCATTGCCCCCGGGCACCGCGGAGTATTGAACCTGGATGCCGGGCACCTGGGAGGATTCCGTCGCGTAGACGGCACTGCCGTTCACCAAGGCATTGTTGTAGCCGGAAACCCATACAGGTGCGCCGGCGGAAGCAACCTTTTGGAAGTGAGCGTTGGGGTCGGTGCTGGCCGGGACGTTCCTGGCCTCGAGTCGCAGGCGTGAGCTGTCCCAGGCATCACACATCAGGGCGCTGATCTTTCCGGGATACCCGGGGTTGCTACCGACTATCTCGAGCTGGGACTGGATGTCCTGGGTGGGAGCCACGGTGATGCCCCCGGACATCCGGGTTGCGCCTCCCGCGGGTCCCTCACCCTGGGCTGAATCCGATGGACTGAATTTTTGTGCGCTCATGTTCCCCGGGCTCCCCGGAACACCTTCGAAGGACTTGGAGAAACCCGTCCCCACGCTGACCTGGGGAGTGGTGCTCCGGTGATTGTTCCAGTCCTTCTCGTCCTGCGAGTCGTCACCGGGAGCAGCACTGGTCTGGACGTCCGCGGCGGTCAGGCCGGTTATGTTCAGATTGGTGTAGGAGTTCTTGGTGGCGAGGGTCCAGGTGTTGTCCGCCTCCACACCGAAATCCTTGATGGTTGCCACGGGCGTGTAGACGATGAACGATGTGGAGATCGCGTAGGCCGTGTCCGATGGGATGGCGTTCCCGGCTGGCCTGAGTGTCTGTTTCGGGTAGGTCCACAGGGTCATGTCGGCACTCTTGGCCGTGAACTTGGCGGGTTGTCCCGGGCCGTCCTGGCTGATTTCAACCGTTCCCGAGTCCCGCACCGAATTCAGCGAGGTCCCGCCACTCACACCGATCTTTGGGCCGGGTGCGCTGTAGAAGTAGTCGTACGGGTAGACGCGGCTTCCGTATTTCTCCAGGTCCGCCTTGATGGCTGCGATCTTTCCTGCCTCCAGCCCGGGGTACATCGCCTCGGGAGTCACGTCGTCGGTCCACGTGACGTCCCCTGTCGCGGGCATGGCTCCCTTCCCACCGGTAGGAGCACCGATGAGCGCGGTGTAGGCGGTCATCTTGCAGGTCGCGGCCTTGTCCCATGGACAGGCGGTGTTGGTGGGGCCGTACACGTAGCCCTGGTTCGGCGAGGACGAAATGCTGTTCTTGGAGATGTCCCACTTCAATCGGGAGGATGCGGTGACGGTGGCCACCGTGGGGCTGGAGACCGTGGTTGCGCCATCCGCGCTGAGCTCGGCCGAGGCCAGCGGTAGGGCGGCAC
The DNA here is from genome assembly GCA_905372155.1 of Propionibacteriaceae bacterium. Lineage (GTDB taxonomy): Bacteria > Actinomycetota > Actinomycetes > Propionibacteriales > Propionibacteriaceae > Arachnia. The sequence goes on along the minus strand of CAJPNZ010000008.1, from coordinate 7,199 downwards.
CGTTGCGCACGAGATTGCTGACCTTGGCCGTGAAATCGAAGAAATCAGAGCTGGCCGCAGGCTTGTTCCCGAGATTGCAGACGAGGCTCTGCGCGGGCATGGAATCCAACGAGTTCGCCGACAGTGGAAGCTGTGGCGTGGGCAGTTTCTCCGGGGTCAGAGCCGATCCCGCCCCTGTGCAGAATCCGGGCAGCTCCTCCATGTAGATTCCCTTGGGGAAACCGATCTTGACGGTGGTGTTGTCCCCGGCGTCCTGGTTCACCCCGTACTGGACCCTGTAGGTGATGCTGTCGTTGACCCGGACAATTCCGTTGGTTGCACTGGAGTCGTTCCCCGCCGAGTCGTCGGCATCGAATGCCGGAGTGCCGTCGCTCTTGACCGTGACATCAATGCTCAGTTGCGGGGCGGCGTGCGCGGCCACGGGAGACATCGTCCCGATCAGAGCACCGATCCCCAGAATGGTCAGGGCACGTGTTCTCCACCTGCCAACGGTCTTCAAAGCCATTTCTTCCCCCCTGGCTGCATCGAGTAGGCGCCTGTCGCCGGGAACCGGCGAAAATCAAGCAGCTGAATCATAGCTGCAAACATCACTCGATGCTAACCAGGGGCAGAGAAACCAAGTTCCATTCGGTGAATCGCGTTCAGGGACGTTCCCCAAGACCATTCGTCCGAGAAACAAGAACCGCTTCCCCGGCGAGGTCAGTCCCGGGAACGGAATGCTTCTCGGATGTCGGTGGCGCCGTCGACGTATTCGAGAGTCCTGCCAATGGTTTCATCCATTTCAAGAGCGGCCCGAATGGTCAGAGCAACGTTTCCCCGGGAAACCCTCTTCTCCACTGAGTCGCGAAGCGGGGCGAGGTCGATGGTTCCGGTCGGTTTCTCGAAGGTCAGGGTGGCGGGACCGAGGATCGTCCAGTCAAGCCCGGAGGAACGCAGATGTGCGTCCGCCGCAGCCTTGGCCTGAGCGTAGGCGTAGAAGGGTGCATCCTGGGGAATGCCGTGGTCCGGGCCCGCTCCGAGGTAGGAAACCATGACGTATCGCCGCACACCCGCCCGGAAAGCGGCCTCCATGCTGCGGATCGCCGCGTCCCGGTCGACCGCGTAGGTGCGTCCGGGGTTCCCTCCCCCGGCTCCGGCCGACCACACCACCGCATCCTTTCCCTCGAAGGCCCGTACCAGGTCATCCTCCAACGCGGTTTCCACGTCCAGCACGAGCGGTTTCCCGCCGACCGCTTCGACGTCATGCCCGTGTTCCGGATTGCGGGTCACGCCCGTCACCGAATGCCCCGCATCCCGGAGCAGGGGCATGGTCAGCAGGGCCACCTTCCCGTGTCCCCCGATGATGATGTGGTTGGCCATCTCGACGATTCCTTCCGGTGGTGATCGTGGCCCAGCGAGGAGACCGCCTGTCCGTGGGGTTCTCGAGAACCCCACGGACAGGCGCCGGGTGCCATTTCTGTGACTAGTTTTCCTGAGCCTTGGCCCGCTCCAGGGCGCGTTTCCTGGCCGTTTCGGAACGCTCGGCGATGCGCTGGGCGTTCTGTTCGTCCCGGGTCAGGTTGCGACCGGATTCGGGGTCGAAGACCATCATGTTCTCCGGCATGAAGTAGAGCCTGGCCTCCTCGCCCTCCAGGATCTGGGACCTGGGGTCGAGATTGACGACGAACTGGGTGCGCATGCCCTCGCCGTCAAGGTCCCGGTCCAGCTCCTCCAGGGTGCTCTGCACCGAGGGATCGGACTGGAACGGGATGTAGGCGTACTGCTCGTTGCCGAGCCACTCGGTGACGTCGGCGACTGAGTTGAAGACCACGGCTCCGGTGGGAGGCGCGGCCACGTCGGCATCCTTGATGTGCTCGGGACGCAACCCGACGATGACGACTTTCTTGCCTGCCAGGTCCTCGCGGGCGCTGTTCGGAATGGGAACGGTGGCCATGGGAAGTTCCAGGTGATCCCCCTGAACCGTGGCGGGGAGGAAGTTCATCGGCGGCGACCCGATGAAACCCGCGACGAACAGGTTCACCGGCTCCTCGTACAGTTCACGCGGGGAGGCGCACTGCTGCAACACCCCTCGTTTCAGCACCGCGACCCTGTCCCCCAGCGTCATGGCCTCGGTCTGGTCGTGGGTGACGTAGATGGTGGTGATGCCCAGCCTGCGCTGCAGCCGGGAGATCTCCGTTCGCATCTGGCCACGCAGCTTGGCGTCGAGGTTGCTCAACGGCTCGTCGAAGAGGAACGCGTCGGCCTCTCGGACGATCGCACGTCCCATGGCAACGCGCTGCCGTTGACCGCCCGACAGGTTGGCGGGTTTGCGTTCCAGGTGTTCCGTCAGTTCCAGCATCTCGGCCGCCTGATCCACCCGGCGGCGGATCTCCTGTTCCGGGAGCTTGTTGCGGTTGAGGCGCAGCGGGAATGCGATGTTCTCCCGGACCGTCAGGTGCGGGTACAGGGCGTAGTTCTGGAAGACCATGGCCAGGTTGCGGTCCTTGGGGGCCAAGTCGTTCACGGTTTTCCCGTCGATCAGGAGATCCCCGGATGTGATGTCCTCCAGTCCGACGACCATGCGCAGGGTCGTCGACTTGCCGCAGCCGGACGGGCCGACGAAAATCATGAACTCGCCGTCAGCGATGTCCAGGTTGATGTCGTTGACGGCCTTGAAACCGTCTCCGTACTCCTTGACGATGTTCTTGAGGGTGATTTGGGCCATAACTTTCTGCTCCTTGTCGGGGTCAGCCCTTGACTGCGCCAGAGGTGAGGCCGGAGACGATCCGGCGCTGGAAGATGAGGACGAGCACGACCACGGGAACCGTCACGACGACGCCCGCGGCGCAGATGGCGCCGGTGGGCGACTCGAACTGGCTGGCGCCGGTGAAGAAGGCCAACGCCGCCGGAACGGTGCGTGCCTTGTCGCTGGTGAGCGAGATCGCGAAGACGAAATCGTTCCAGGCCGTGAAGAACACGATGATTGCGGTGGTGAAAACCCCGGGTGCTGCCAAGGGCACGATCACCTTGCGGAACGCCTCCCAGCTGCTCGCACCGTCAACCTGCGCGGCCTGTTCCATCTCCCAGGGAATCTGCTGGAAGAAGGCGGACAGGGTCCAGATCGACAGCGGCAGCGTCAGCACCAGGTAGGGCAGGATCAGGCCCGGGATGGTGTCGAACAGGTGGATCTGGCGCCACAGATCGAACAGCGGGGTGACCAACGAGATCACAGGGAAGAACGAAACCGTGAGCGCGGTGCCGAGGATGAGTCGCTTGCCCGGGAAATCGAGCCTGGCGATGGCGTAGGCACAGAAGGTCGCGAGGATCACGGCGATGAGCGTCGCGACGAGCGTCACCAGAATCGAGTTGAGCAGAGCGGGGAGGAACAGGTCCCTGGCCCCGCCGGTGAAGATCAGCTCGTAGTTCTCGAGGGTAGGGTGCACGGCCCAGAAATTGCCATCGGCACGGTCCGCGCTCGGTTTGAGCGACAGGTTGACGATCCAGATCAGCGGGATGATCGTGTAGACGATGATCGCTATGGTTGCGACGATCTGCCAGAACTTCTGGCCAGCGGTGAGTTCACGAGTCATGTCCGCTCACCTCCTTCCCCGGGCGAGGTCCACACGGAAGCCCTTGACGAAGATCACTGCGATGATGACCACGCACAGGAACAGCAGCACCGATACGGCGGAGCCGAGACCCACCTCCGTGCGCGAGATGGTCTGGTTGTAGGCGACCAAGGACAGCGAGGCTGTGTCGTGGCTGCCCGCGGTCATGATGAAGATGTTGTCGAAGATGCGGAAGGCATCGAGGGTGCGGAACAACAGCGCGACCATGATCGCCGACTTCATGTTGGGCAGCACGACGCGCCGCATCCGCTCGCCCCACGTGGCGCCGTCGACGATCGCTGCCTCCTCCATGGCCGAGTCGATCTGGGTGAGGCCCGCCAGCAGCAGCAGCGACATGAAGGGTGTGGTCTTCCAGATCTCGGAGACGCAGATCGGGACCATGGAGGTCCAGAACCCACCGAACCAGTCGAATTTCTCGGGGAATACCCCGAAGCTCAGGCTGTGCAGCAGGGGATCGACGAATCCGGTATCGGTGGCGAAGGCGTAGAACCAGGAGAACGCCGAGACCACGGTGATGATCGAGTACGGGATCAACACGACGGTGCGCAGCAGCCCGCGGCCGAGGATGATCTTGGCCATTGCCAGGGCGATCAGGAACCCGAGGACGAGCTCAACCACCACCGTGACGATGGTGATGAACGCCGTGGTCCCGAACGCCTGCCACCAGAGCGGGTCGCGCAGGATGATCAGGTAGTTCTCCAGGAACACGAACTTCTGCGCTCCTGGATCGGTGAGACGGTGTTTGAACAGGGAACTGTAGACGGCCTGGAGGATCGGGTAGAAGGTCACCAGGACCATGATCACGAAGGCAGGGCCGGCGAGTTTCCAACCGAGCCTGCGTTCCTCCCTGGCGCGATCCGATATGTGTGACCCGCCGGAACTGGACTTGCTCACAACAGCGCCTCCCCCTTGAGAACCTTCATGATCAGGTCGGTGGACTGTTTCGGCGTGGTCGCCGGGTCCACCGACTCGGGCGGCGACCAGGTGCGCTGGACCGCCGTCGACAGATCCCCGTAGTAGGCGGTGCGAGGCCGCTGGACGGCGGCTTCGAGCGATTCCCTGATGGCGTCGGCCATCGGGAACTGTTCGCGGATCTCGGCGTCCCCGAAGACCGCGGCCCTGGAGGCCGGGTTACCGGTGCCCAGCATGTAGTCCTTCTGGTGCTGCTCGCTGGTGATGCACTTGATCGCCTTCCAGGCCATGTCCTGCTTCTGGGAGGCCGAGTTCACCCCGAGCTCGATACCACCGAACGGCGGTGCGGATTCCTTGTCCGCGTCCACCCGGGGATAGGTGGTCCAGGCGACGTCGTCGATGAAGGAGACGCCGTTGGCCTTCATGGCAGCGTAGACGTAGGGCCAATTCAGCATGAACCCCGAGCTGTCCTCGGCCTGGAACATGTTGAGTGACATGGTCTCGTCCATCGACGACATGGCGGGTCCGACGACCCCGGAGTGGGAGAGCTTCGAGATGAGAGTTGCTGCCCGCTGGCCAGCCGGGGTGTCGAACCCCAACTTGGTGTCCTCGGCGGCGGCGCCCTCGTTCTCGACGATCTTCCCGCCGGCTCCCGAAACCAGCGCGTTGACGAGGACGGTGTATCCCTCGTAACGCTTGCCCTGCACCGCGATGTCCTTGCCGGTCGCCTTGGCGGCATCCATCAGCTGGTCGAAGGTGACGGGCCGGGTCATGTCGAGCCCGGCCTGCTGCGCCACGGATTTTCGGTACCACAGCAACTGGGTGTTGGCCCAGAACGGTGCAGCAACCAGCTTGCCCTTCCAGTTGGATGCGTCCAGCGAGCCCTTCACCCGGTCCGCGGTGAAGTCTTGTTTGTACTGCTCCGGGACGTCCACCAAGTAGTTGGCCTCGGCGAATTCCGGTACGACCACCGGATCCAGGCTCATGATGTCGACCCCGGTGTCACGGGCCGCCAGCCGCCGGATGAGCTGTTGCCGCTGGTCCGACGCGTCGTTGGGTAGTTGCTCCACCTTGATGGTGTATTCGCCGCCAGAAGCCGCACTGCACTCGGCAGCCAGCTGCGCCTGCCCACCCCCGGTTGCGGAGGATCCGCCGCCATCGGGGTTGATGAACCATGTCAGCGTCGTTCCTCCCCCCGATCCTGACGAGCACGCCGCCAAACCCGGGGCAATCAGAGCAGCGGTCGCCAGAAATGCGACTGCCCTAGTTTTGAACCTCATCGTTCTCCTCACGAACTGCAAAGTTCTCTCTGCCTTGAAACTGCGTGTTCTCGCCACCCTAGAGGAAATCTGGATCACGTGGGGGAAAATCCAAACTCCGGCACGCTCTCGTGTGTTCGGCGGACGGATCGCGCGTGCCACCGGAAACGACAAGAACCCCGCCCGGCGATGTCTCACCCCGGCGAGGTGCAGGAAGAAAAGCTCCCCGGACTGGACTCGAACCAGTAACCCTTCGATTAACAGTCGAATGCTCTGCCAATTGAGCTACCAGGGATCGTCGCGGCCTGACGGCCACGCGGAGAGACTTTAGCAGGCTCTCCCCGGGAACGCCAATCAGCTCGGCTGGAGCATGGTGGCGCTCCCCACGCCCGCCAGCACGAGGTGATCAACGCGGTTGAAGCAGCGCAATTCCGTGTCATCGCCGGGGAACAACCGGAACCACGAGAGCGAGGTGTTGTCGAGAGCGAACCAGCTCGAGGTCTCCCCCACGATCTGGCCGGAGCGTCGGGTCAGCTCGGACGGGCAGAACAGAGCGGTGGCGAGCAGGGAACCGATGGCCCCGTGGCTGACGAGCACCACGCAGTCGTCGGGGTCGAAATCCCGGCGCAGCCACGTCACCAGGTTCTTGGCGCGCTCGATGGCCTGGTCGCGGGTCTCGAACGGTCCTTTCCACCAGCCATCCTCCGTCACGTCGTCCGGCAGCACGAGCCGGGGCGAGACCTTCTGGAGCACCGACCGGGGCGAACCCGGATGGTGGCGGTGATCCGTGATCGGGCCGGCGAACGGTCCGCTGCGCTCCATCAGATCTGCCCTGACCGCCACGTCCATGCCAATGCTCTCCGCCAGGGGAGCCGCAGTTTCCAAGGCCCGCATGAACGGCGAGGAGAATACGTGGGTCGGGTGCGGGGCGAATCCCGGGAACCAGCCGGCCAGCGCCCTGGCCTGGGTTCTTCCGAGTTCGGTCAGCCCGGGGTCGGGCACCCTGAGCGTCTCGTCGCGTTTTTCAGCCCAGGTCTTGTTGTTGGTGGATTCGGCGTGCCTGATGAAGATGATGTCCACGGGGGAAAAACCTATCGTTCAGAGCCCGTACTCGGATCGCAGCCGGTCGGTCTCGGCCACCACGAAGGCCGCCGTCCCGGGGTCCTCCAGGCTGGCCCCGCCGCTGGCGCTGGCCAGCCAGGTCACGTCCCCGTCCAGGAGATTGCGACGGGCAATGATCTGCACAGCCCCGCGCGGCAGGTCGTGGTTGATGGTCATCACCGTCGATGCGAGCACCCGTTCCCGGAAGATCGACAACAGCTCCCCCGGGGAGTCCAGCACGCATTCGAGGCGTTCTCCACCGGTTTCCCAGAACAGCACGGAGTCCTCCTCCCGCCACCCCCCGCGCAACACCTCATCC